>CAZDYT010000324.1:0-5136 GCA_964509395.1 uncultured bacterium | reverse complement strand
AGGAGGTACGCGGCCGGGCGGCGATCTCCCTGGGACCGGTGCTCGAGCATGCAGATACGGAGGGCTTCGAGGACCCCGACGACCTCCCGATTGCGGAACGCACGTTCCACAGGATCCAGGAGACGCTGCGCAAGCTCTACATGGACGCGTCCGTTCCCAAGGAAGTGCGGCGCCGGATCCTGGAGGCCTCGGTGCGCGCCCCCCAGGACTGGCACCCGGATGCGATGCGCGCCGCCTACGCGAGCGACGACGAGGTCTGGAGGCTCACCGCCGTCTTCTGCATGCGCTTCGTTCGCGGATTCGATGCGCAGATTCTCGAAGCCCTCGACAGCCGGAATCCCGATCTCCGTTACGAGGCCGTCCTGGCGGCCGGCAATTGGGAAGTGGACGCCGCCTGGCCGCACGTCGCCGCCCTCGTCACCTCGGCGAAGACCGAGAAGTCCCTGCGGCTGGCCGCGATCGACGCCGTCGCTAGCATCCGTCCCCACGAAGCGCTCGAGCTCCTCCATGACCTCGCGGACTCCGACGACGAGGACATCGCCGACGCGGTCCACGAGGCCCTGGCCATGGCGGAGGGCCCATCGGGCGAACACGAGGACGACGAGCTCAACGATGACGACGAACCTCGGCGCTGAACAACGACTCGCGGTCGAGGTAAAGTGAATGGCCACGAAGACACGGAGGCCGAACCGGACGATACAGGCGTGGATCGACGCGCGACAGCGCCATCATCTGTCCCACGCCCAGGTCCAGATGGCGCGTGAGCTGGGCATGAATCCGGCGAAGCTGGGCAAGCTCGACAACCACGACCAGGAGCCGTGGAAGATGCCGCTCAGGGAGTACCTCGAGCATCTCTACCTCAAGCGGTTCGGTAGAGCCTGTCCCGACGCTGCCATGCCCATCGAGGACCGATGGCGTCTCCAAGAGCAGAAGAAGGAGGCGAGGCGCGCGGCCAGGCGGCAACGGGCCACGGAGACACCATGACGCGCTACGACCTCGACACCGGGATCCCAACGCTGGCCGTGGCGCTGTCCGAGCACATGACCGCGGCCGAGCTGAAGGTGCTCGCCACGCTGACGAAGACCCGAGCGCCGACGCGGAAGGCCGAGCTCGTGGAGCACATCCTCACGTACCTCGAGGGCGATCGGCTGCGCACCGTGTGGCAGGGCCTCGACGACCTCCAGAAGGCGGCCGTCGCGGAGGTCGTGCACTCCGGAGGCACCACGTTCCCGGCGGAGCGTTTCCGCGCCAAGTACGGCCGGTTGCCCGACTTTGGAGCGGTCAGCCGGTGGCCCCGAGATCAGCCTCCCACAGCGCTGCGCTTCTTCTTCTATGCCCTCGAGCGTGGCGGTGGCGTCATGCCGGACGACCTGAAGGAACGGCTCGAGGCGTTCGTTCCGCCTCCGGTCGCGGTCACGGTGACGTCGCTGGAGGAGCTGCCGGCGACCTATGACCGTCCTTTCGAGCGGTGGAACGCCCGGACGAAGCAGCAGGAGCACGGAACGGAGCCCGTTCCGCTCACCGTGCGCGAGACCGAGCGCTCGGCCCAGCGCGAGCTCCTCTCGATGCTCCGCCTCGTGGACGCCGGGAAGGTCGCGGTGAGCGACACGACGCGGCGGGCTTCGTCGGCGACCATCGCTACGATCACCGCCGTCCTCGAGGGCGGCGACTACTACCCGTTCGTGCCGGCCAAGGACAAGTGGCACGACGAGAACGCCGGCCCCATGCGTGCCTTCGCGTGGCCGCTCCTCATCCAGGCGGGCGGCCTCGCGCAGCGATCGGGCTCCAGGCTGCAGCTCACCAAGGCTGGGCGGAAGGCGCTCGCCGAGCCGGCGGCGCAGACCCTGAAGACGCTGTGGGAGAAGTGGACGGACAGCACCGTGCTCGACGAGCTTTCGCGGATCGAGTGCGTGAAGGGACAGACCGGCAAGGGCAAGCGCGGGCTGACGGCCGTGGCGTCGCGCCGGGAGGCCATCGCCGACACGCTCGCCGAGTGCCCGGTGCACCGATGGATCGCGGCCGACGAGCTGCTCAGGCTCGTGCGGGCATCGGGCAACGACTTCGCGGTGTCGCGCAACGCCTGGCACCTCTACATCGGCGAGCTCCAGTACGGGTCGCTTGGTTACGAGGGCGGCGCGGGCCTGTTGGAGGAGCGGTATCTGCTCTGCCTCCTGTTCGAATACGCCGCCACCCTCGGCCTCGTCGACGTCGCCTTCATTCCTCCGGCAGGAGCGCGTCGCGACTACCACAGCCTGTGGGGCACGGACGACCTCCCGTTCTTCAGCCGGTATGACGGCCTCCTGTTCGTCCGCGTCACCGCGCTCGGGGCGTACTGCCTGGGCACGGCGGAGGACTACAAGCCCGCGCCGGTCGAGGTGAAGCCGGTGCTCCGCGTGCTCCCCAATCTGGAGATCGCGGCGATCGGTGCGGATCTCGAGCCAGGCGACCGTCTCGCCCTCGACGCTTACGCCGTCCGCACCGCGGACTTCGTCTGGCAACTCGAAGCGGGCAGGCTGCTGGCGGCGACCGAGGCAGGCCGCTCGGTGGACGAGATCCGCGAGTTCCTGTCTGCACGCAGTGGAGCGCCGCTCCCGGACACCGTGGCGCGCTTGCTCGAGGACGTCGCCGAGCGCGGCGCGCGCGTCCACGATCGCGGCCTCGCCCGGCTCATCGAGTGCCAGGATCCCGCGCTGGCGGCGCTCATCGCCAACGACGCGAGGACGCGCACGCATTGCCTGAGGGCGGGCGAGCGCCACCTCGTGGTGCCCGCCTCGTCGGAAGCTGCGTTTCGGCGCGCCCTGCGCGACGTCGGATTCCTCCTGGCGTCCGGTGGTGCGACCGTGTCGAAGCGTCGCCGGGCGGGTGCGGCCGAGGCGCCAAACCAGCAGGGAGCAGAGGCGTAGCGCGTGGCCCCGGCCGCCGACAACGCCCTCATCGTCCAGAGCGACGGCAGCGTCCTGCTCGAGGTGCATGCCCCGCGCGCTGAGGAGGCGCGGGCGGCCCTCGCGCCGTTCGCCGAGCTCGTGAAGAGCCCCGAGCACGTCCACACCTACCGCCTCACGCCGCTCTCCATCTGGAACGCGCGGGCGGCAGGGCTGGCTGCCGAGCAGATGGTCGAGGCGCTGCGCGAGCACGCCCGCTACCCGGTGCCCCCCGGCGTCGAGCAGGAGATCCTCGAGCTCGCGGCCCGGTACGGGCGCGTGGCCATCGCGCGAGACGGTGACGGGCTGCGCTGCACGTGCCACGACGCGGTGACGGCGGAGCGCCTCGCCCGGGACAAGGAGGCCGGCCAGTACCTGACCCGGCGCATCGACGCGACGAGCTTCCGGGTCGATCCCGCCGCTCGCGGGGTCCTCAAGCAGGCGCTCGTTGGCGCGGGGTATCCGGCCGAGGATCTCGCCGGCTACGTGGCCGGCGAGCCCTTCGCCGTGGCGCTGCGCGAGAAGGCTGTCTCGGGCACGCCGTTTCGAGTACGCGACTACCAGCGCCACGCCGCAGAGGCGTTCTACCTCGCGGGCTCCGAGCGCGGAGGCAGCGGGGTCATCGTCCTCCCCTGCGGCGCCGGAAAGACCATCGTGGGCCTGGCCGCGATGGCGCTGGTGAAGCAGACGACCCTCGTGCTCACGACCAGCCTGACCGCCGTGAAGCAGTGGCGCCGAGAGCTTCTCGACAAGACCACCCTCAGGCCGGAGGACATCGCGGAGTACACGGGCGAGCAGAAGACCACCGGCCCGGTGACGCTCACCACCTACCAGATCCTCAGTTGGCGTGCCGACCGCGACAGCGAGTTCCCCCACCTCGAGCTGTTCCGGGCGCGCGCCTGGGGGCTCATCGTCTACGACGAGGTCCACCTCCTGCCGGCCCCGGTCTTCAGGGCGACGGCCGATCTCCAGGCTCGCAGGCGGTTGGGGCTCACGGCCACGCTCGTGCGCGAGGACGGCCGCGAGGGTGACGTCTTCGCGCTCATCGGCCCCAAGCGGTTCGACGTGCCTTGGAAGGACCTCGAACGAGAGGCATGGATCGCAACCGCCACCTGCGTCGAGGTCCGAGTACCCATGAGCGCCGATCGGCGCATGGAGTACGCGCTCGCGCCTCGCCGAGCGCAGTTCCGCATCGCCGCCGAGAACCCCGCCAAGCTCCAACAGCTGCGCGACATCTTGGGCTATTACCCGTACGGCCGGGTGCTCGTCCTCGGCGAGTACATCGACCAGGTCGAGGCCATCGCGAAGGACATCTCGGCGCCGCTGGTCACGGGCAAGACCGCGCAGGCCGATCGGGAGTCGATCTACGAGCAGTTCCGGATCGGCGACGTGCGCTGCATCGTCCTCTCCAAGGTCGGAAACTTCGCGATCGACCTTCCCGATGCCGACGTGCTGATCCAAGTCTCGGGAGCGTTCGGCTCTCGCCAGGAGGAGGCGCAGCGGCTTGGGCGGATCCTCCGGCCAAAGAGCGATGGGCGCGCCGCTCACTTCTTCACCCTGGTCTCCCGCGACACCCGGGAGGAGGAGTTTGCCCACCACCGCAAGCTCTTCCTGACCGAACAGGGCTACTCCTACCAGGTGCGGTTGGCCCACCCGGCCTGAGGCGGGAGCGAGGGTTCGGCGAGGCAGCTCGCCGTGAGTACCTGCCCCAGGGGGGGACGGCCGAGAACGGCCCTGATGTCACCTACCCGCTGGGAACGGATCGCGTCGGGAGTTGGTGCTATCCCAGTGAGGCAATGGACGCATCAGAAGGACGCCGGAGCGCATCCGAGGTGATCTTTCTCGTCGAAGAGGCTCCCGAGGGAGGCTTCACCGCACGGGCCCTCGAGGAGTCGATCCTCACCGAAGCCGACGACATCGCCGGCCTGCACGTGAACGTCCGCAACGCGGTGCGCTGCCACTTCGATGACGATAAGGTCCCGAGGATCATCCGCCTCCACTTCGTGCGCGAGGAAGTCATCACGGCTTGAGACTCCCACGTGACGTCTCCGGTGACGAGCTCGCGCGACGATGCGCCGGCGGCCCCAGATCGGATTCTTGCGAGCCCTACGCCGGATCAGATGGCGAGTCTCGGGGTCGAGCCTCGGACGGCCGACTCCCTGGGCTCTCGGCTTCCACGGGCCATCCACCCGCACGCCCGCCAGCTCCGAGGGGG
>CAZDYT010000323.1:0-5140 GCA_964509395.1 uncultured bacterium | reverse complement strand
GACCGGGAGGGGGAAGCCATCGGATGGCACGTCGCCTCGGAGGTCCGCATCCCGAGCGACCGGGTCTATCGGGTCCTCTTCAACGAGATCACCGAGAAGGCGGTCAAGGCGGCCTTCCAGCGTCCGGGCAAGATCGACCTCCGGAAGGTGGACGCGCAGCAGGCCCGGCGGGTACTGGACCGCCTGGTCGGCTACAAGATCAGCCCGCTCCTCTGGGAGCGCGTCCGGCGCGGGCTGTCGGCCGGCCGCGTCCAGTCGGTCGCCGTCCGCCTCGTCTGCGATCGCGAGCGGGAGATCCGCGCCTTCGTCCCCCAGGAGTACTGGAGCCTCCACGCGCATCTCGCGGCCACGGTCCCGCCGGAGTTTGTCGCTACCCTGCGCGAGAAGGCGGGAGAGAAGGTCACGCTCGGGACGGAAGCCGATGCCCGAGCCGCCACGGCCGCGGTCGCCGACCTCCCGTTCATCGTCGGGGACGTCGTCCGCGGCGAGCGGAAGAAGAACCCGTCCCCGCCCTTCATCACCTCGACGCTCCAGCAGGAAGCCGCGCGGAAGCTCCGCTTCTCGACATCGAAGACGATGCTGGTGGCCCAGCAACTCTACGAGGGGGTCGAGATCGGGAGCGAGGGGCCCGTCGGCCTGATCACCTATATGCGCACGGACTCGCCGCGCGTCGCCCGCGAAGCCCAGGCGGAGGCCCGGGAGGTGATTGCGGCGCGCTACGGCGCGGAGACACTCCCCGCCGAGCCGCCCGCGTATCGCGCGCGGAAGTCCGCGCAGGAGGCCCACGAAGCGATCCGGCCGACGCTCATCGATCACGGCCCCGAGCAGCTCGCGCGCTATCTCACCCGCGACCAGCTCGCCCTCTATCGCCTCATCCGGGAGCGCTTCCTCGCGAGCCAGATGCGGGCGGCCGCGTACGACACGCTGACCGTGGACGTCGCGGCGGGGCCGTACATCTTCCGGGCCCAGGGGTCTGCGCTCCGGGTGGCCGGCTTCATGGCCGTCTACAACGGGGCCCCGGACGAGAGCCCGCCCGCCGAAGAAGAGGCCGAGGTCTCAGGCTTGCCGCCGCTCGAGCCCGGCCAGCGGCTCGGGCTGGTGCGGCTCGAGCCCAAGCAGCACTTCACGCAGCCTCCGCCGCGCTACACGGAGGCCTCGCTGGTGAAGGAGTTGGAGGAGAAGGGGATCGGGCGGCCGTCCACCTACGCCCAGATCCTCTCGACGATCCAGAAGCGGGGGTACGCCCGTCGCGAGCGCGGCACCCTGTACCCGACCGACCTGGGGGAGGTGGTGACCGACCTCCTCGTCGAAGCCTTTCCGGATCTGCTCGATGTCGCGTTCACCGCCCAGATGGAAGAGTCGCTGGACGAGATCGAGGAAGGCGAGCGGCCGTGGGTCGCGACGCTGCGCGAGTACTACGGGCGCTTCGCCAAGGACCTCAAGCGGGCGCACCGCGAGATGGACGACCTCAAGAGGGGGAAGCGGACCGACGAGGTCTGCCCGCAGTGCGGCGAGGGGCAGCTCCTGGAACGTTGGGGGCGATTCGGGCGCTTTCTCGCGTGTGAGCGGTACCCCGACTGCAAGTACACGCGCAACGCCGGCGAGAGCACGCCCGTGGAGCCCCAGCCGGCGGGGATGGACTGTACGGCGTGCGGCCGGCCGCTGGTGTACCGGGAGGGCCGCTACGGGCGCTTCATCGCCTGCTCCGGGTACCCGGAGTGCAAGACGACGAAACCGGTCACGCTGGGGATCACCTGCCCGCAGGACGGCTGCGGCGGGGAGCTGACCGAGCGCCGCTCGAAGCGCGGCAAGCCGTACTACGGCTGCTCGAACTACCCGACCTGCAAGTTCGTCCTCTGGCAGCGTCCCGTCGAGAGTTCCTGCCCCAAGTGCGGAGCCCGCTTCCTCGTCGCACGGATGAGCCGCGGCAAGCAGATGCTGGCGTGCTGGCGCGAGGGGTGCGACTACCGCCGAGACGCCGAGGACGCCTGAGAGCCCGGTGAAGCGAGAGCGCCCGGCGATCCGGGAAGGCGCGTCCGGCACGAGCGCCTGGGTGCAGAAGTTTCTGCGCTACCTCGCCGTCGAGCGCGGCGCCTCGAGGCACACCCTGCGAAGCTACCGGGCTGACCTCGCCGACTGTGCTGAGTTCCTGGCTGGGCGCCGGACGGGGACGCTCCTCGAGGCAGATGCCCGGACGCTGCGCGCGTACCTCGCGGACCTTCACGATCGCGGGCTTGCCCGGACCTCGGTCGCGCGGCGCCTCGCCGCGCTTCGGAGCTTCTATCGTTTCCGGATGCGCCGCGGTCACGCGCGGGCAAACCCCGCGCAGGAGGTACGGACCCCACGGCTGCCCAAGCGTCTCCCGACGTATCTCCCCATCGACGAATCCGAGGCGTTGCTGCGCGCCGACTTCCCCGCGACCCTGGCGGGAGCCCGGGACCGTGCGGTGCTCGAGTTGCTGTATGCTACGGGCATCCGGGTGGCGGAGCTGGCCGGGCTCGACGTCGAGGACCTGGAACTCCGGGAGGGCGCGGTGCGGGTGACGGGGAAGGGCGGGAAGGAGCGGATCGTGCCCATGGGCCGGAAGGCCGTGGAGGCGCTCCGGGTTTACCTCGCGGAGCGCGAGGGAGGGTCGGGGCCGCTGTTCCGGAACCGTTGGGGGGGCCGCTTGACCGTCCGGAGCGTCCATCGGATCGTGCGCGCGCGGGCGCGTGCGGCCGGTCTCTCCCGGCGGGTCACCCCCCACACCCTCCGCCACACGTTCGCCACGCATCTCCTCGACGCCGGGGCCGACCTGCGCCTCATCCAGGAGCTCCTGGGGCACGCGCGGCTCGGCACGACGCAGAAGTACACCCACGTGAGCGCGGAGCGGCTGATGAAGGTCTACGACGCCGCCCATCCGCGGGCCGGGTGATGGCGGGACGGCGTCCCTTCCAGGCGACGACCGTCCTGTGCGTCCGCCACCGCGGCCGCGTGGCGATGGGAGGCGACGGGCAGGTGAGCCTGGGCGCGACCATCGTCAAGCAGAACGCGCGCAAGGTGCGGAAGGTCTACCACGACCGGGCGCTCGCAGGGTTTGCCGGCACCGCGGCGGACGCCTTCACGCTGTTCGAGAGGTTCGAGGCGAAACTCGAGGAGTTTCGGGGGAACCTGCGCCGGGCCGCGGTCGAGCTGGCCAAGGAGTGGCGGACGGACCGCGTGCTGCGGAGGCTCGAGGCGCTGCTGGCGGTCGCGGACGCCGAGACGTCCTTCATCCTCTCCGGGACCGGCGAGGTGATCGAGCCCGACGACGGGCTCGTCGGCATCGGGTCCGGGGGCCCCTTCGCGCTGGCGGCGGCGCGGGCGCTCGTCATCCACTCGGACCTCGATGCGAAGTCGATCGTGGCCGAGGCGATGCGGATCGCGGCCGGCATCTGCGTGTACACCAACGACCAGATCACGGTGGAAGAGCTGTGAGCGTCGGAGGGCCTCGGCTGACGCCCGCTCAGATCGTCGCGGAGCTCGACCGCTACGTCATCGGGCAGGACCGGGCCAAGCGGGCGGTGGCCGTGGCGCTGCGGAACCGCTGGCGCCGCCAGAACCTGCCATCGGAACTGCGGGACGAGGTGGCCCCGAAGAACATCATCATGATCGGCCCCACCGGCGTGGGGAAGACGGAGATCGCCCGCCGCCTGGCCAAGCTCGCGCAGGCCCCCTTTCTGAAGGTGGAGGCCTCCAAGTACACGGAGGTCGGCTACGTCGGGCGCGACGTCGAGTCGATGATCCGCGACCTGACGGAGCTGGCGGTGAGCCTGGTGAAGGCCGAGATGACCGAGGCCGTCGCGGAGAAGGCCGCGCAGGCTGCCGAGGACCGCCTTCTCGACCTGCTGCTGCCGCGCACGCGCTCGCGGGACCCCGTCGGCCTCGGGAGCCTCGAGGACGTCTCCCCCGAGGCGGGCCGCGCGGCGACGAAGGACAAACTGCGTGCGCAGCTCCGGGGGGGGCGCCTGGACGACCGGCTGATCGAGCTGGAGGTGAAGGCCCAGACGATGCCGATGATCGAGATCTTCTCGGCGACCGGTCTGGGCGAGATGGACCAGAATCTCCGCGAGATGCTCTCGAACATGATGCCGGCGCGGACCAAGCAACGCAAGGTCAAGGTCGTCGAGGCCAAGCGGATCCTTGCCCAGGAGGAGGCGCAGAAGCTGATCGACATGGAGGAGGTCACGGCGCAGGCGATCCGCCGGGTGGAGAACTCCGGGATCATCTTCCTCGACGAGCTCGACAAGATCGCCGGCCGCGAGCGGGGGCACGGGCCCGATGTCTCGCGGGAAGGCGTCCAGCGCGACCTGCTGCCGATCGTCGAGGGCTCGACCGTCATGACGAAGTACGGGATGGTTCGGACCGACCACATCCTCTTCATCGCGGCGGGCGCCTTCCACGTGGCCAAGCCCTCGGATCTGATCCCCGAGCTGCAGGGCCGGTTCCCCATCCGCGTCGAGCTCGAGCCCCTGACGAAAGCGGACTTTGTCCGGATCCTGACGGAGCCGCGGAACGCGCTCATCACGCAATACACCGAGCTCTTGCGGACGGAGCGGGTGACGCTCCAGTTCACGTCAGATGCGGTCGAGGCGGTCGCCGACATCGCGACACGCGTGAACGAGCGGACGGAGAACATCGGTGCACGGCGGCTCTACACGATCCTGGAGCGGGTCCTCGAAGAGATCTCCTTCCAGGCGCCCGACATGCCGGGGAAGGCCATCACCATCGATGCCGGGTACGTGCAGGCGCGGCTCGCCGACATCGTGAAGGACGAGGACCTGAGCCGCTACATCCTCTGATCGAGGGCGGTCCATCTTGGCGTCGAGAGACGAACGTGACTCCGTGAAGACAACGATGGAACGGCTCGTGGAAAAGGCCGGGATCCTGATGGAGGCGCTCCCCTACATCCGCGCCTTCTGGGGCAAGACGCTCGTCATCAAGTACGGCGGGGCGGCCATGGAAGCCCCGCACCTCACCGCGGACTTCGCCCGTGACGTCGTGCTCCTCAGGTACGTGGGGATGAACCCGGTGATCGTGCACGGCGGTGGGCCGCAGATCGATGCGCTGATGAAGCGGCTCGGCAAGAAGCCCCAGCGGGTCGGCGGGATGCGGGTCACCG
>CAZDYT010000322.1:0-5144 GCA_964509395.1 uncultured bacterium | reverse complement strand
CCGGGCCGCGCGCCCGCCGTCCGGCCGGCACGGCCCGCGCGTGACCAGGGTGGCGGGAGCCGGGGCGCCGCGGCCCCCGGGGCGGGGGCCCACGGGGGTAGCCTATCACCGGAGCGACCCCCCGAGGGTACGGATCCCGGACGCGGCGATCACGGGGTGCGGCGGGTCTCGCGAGGAGACGTGGCGGAAGCGGCGGAGAGGACTGGAGCCGGCGGTCGGAGTCGAACCGACGACCTGTCGATTACGAATCCGATCCAGACTGCTCGCGCGCTGTCCGTCCCCGTCGCATCCCGTCTCACTCGGTAGCACAGATCTCCGCTCCTGGCGCGGCGATTCGTCTCTCCGGTAGAATGAAAGGATCACGGTTGGCAACGGAGGAGCGTAGTGCGGGACTTCATCAGCGAGGACGATCTTCAGACGTTCGAGGGATGGCTGAGGTATCAGGCCGTCGACGCGTCGACGACGGCGCCGGAGGAATTGGCGATGTGGCGGCGCCTCTTCGAGGAGGCGAGGCAGCGCAGCGCGACCAGCCCCAAGGTCGGGCTGATGAAACTCCAGCCGGTCCCCGATGAGCATCGGTACGCGGTGGCGGTCCGGGAGGGCGCCGACCTATGGCTGACGTTGTGGGTCCGGCGTTCGCGGAAGGGCGAGTTTTTCATCATGCTGCCGCGCGGCGATCGAGACTGGGACCCTCACACGAGTTACCACCTCGACGGAACCCTGCACATGAAGAGCCATGACTGCAGGATTGTCCCGCCCCAGAAGCGCCAGCCGTTGACGGTGGACATAGCGCATATTGAACACATGGGCGTCCCAGCGAACGCCACCCCGCCCCTGATCGAAGGGAAGATCATCGCCGCCCTCGCCTCGGGCCTGATCGCCAAGGAGGTGGCCCAGGCCGTGGGGGTGCACCCCAAGACCGTCTACCGGCTCGCCAGGAAGCAGGAGAATGCGAGACTGCTGTCCGAACTCCGCTCCGAGCTTCGTGCGAGGACGATGCAGCACGTCGCCCGCACGCAGCCCAAGCTGCTGAACCGGCTGGAGCAAGAAGTGGAGCAGGGGGAGGCCCGCGACCTGGACGCGCTGAGCCGAGCGGCGCTGAATCTGGAGAAGGTCTCAGCGTCGGTGGCCGGTGGGATGGCAGAGCGCCAGCAAGCCCCGGTCCAGGTGGCCGTGGTCTTCGCCGACTGGGTGCAGGACGCGTTCCGGCGCCGGGCCGAGAGTTCGAGTGGAGATCAGGCGCCTCGGTGAAGTCGGCGCCTCGACCCCGGATTTTTCACCACCGATTTGATGAAGGACCCCCACCCCCACGCGCAAAATCGTGGCGGGAAGTGTGCCTCGCGTGGGGACCCACCCGAACGGCGCACCTCGCGTGTGCGAGGACGACCTGCCTGACGGGCCGCATCAGCTACCGATAACCGCGTACTCGCGCTTGGGCCCTACCGGGCTGGGCGCGTCTGCGAGTCCTCCTCGTTGACCCCGATGATGACGGTCGCGCCGGGGTGGTCTGGGTCGGCGCGACCGGTCGGATCGGTGGCGACGCTGACGTGACCGTCGCACGCGGCTAGGGCGAGGGTGACGATGATCCCGACCGTTCGGAGCCTCATATCGGTATCTTCGTTACCGGGCAAACCCTCAGCCCTGCCAGGCAAACGGCGCAAAGTGACCGTTATTCTGCCCAGAGGTGTCGTCCCAGTTGAGCCCGAACACGTGCAGGTGGCTGCGCTTGGCCTGAGCCAGCGCGACACGCTTGTTCGCCGGATGGACCGTGTTGTCCAGGTACAGCGGCTCGCCTGGCGTCGCGGGGCTGGGAACGCCCTCCACCGCCTGGTCGAGGACGCCCGGGACCGAAACCGACCGGCTCATCCCATTCTTCTGGTAGTGAATCGGCTTCGTCTCGGCGCCCAGCAGCTTCCCGATGAGCGGCCCCAGCGCGGCCATCGGCCCGCCCGCCTGGCCGCTCGCAATCTCGGACAGCGCTTCCCGCTGCTGGGTCGTCGCGCGCTCGTCCAGAATCAGGCCGACGGATACATTTCCCGCCGCCATCGGCCCCGGCATATACCCGACCACCGCAAAGTTCAGCCCGTCGAGCGCCAGCTCATCATACCGGCCTCGTTCGACGTGGAAGACAAACGCAAAGTAGCAGTCACCTTTCGTCGGCTTGCCCGCCAGGTTGCTCGGCAGGCACGGGCATAGATAGGTGCAACTGCACGATTCGAAGTAATCGCCGCTCACGTTCCACTTCGGATGTGCCATGGTTCAGCCTCCTTTCGTGCGTTCCCCGAGGGCCGGACGTTCGGTCGTGGGAGTGGCCCCGATGCTATGCCCGGTCGAGAGGGGCGTCAAGTGCTCTTTGGCCCTCCCGACACGGTCGTCGCCTGCCGAACGGCCCCACGGCCCGACGCCCAACCTGTCACTTTTCGGGGGGTGTGTGTCAGTGGCTCAGAGGCAGGTAAGAGGTCTTGGCTTTGGGTAGTTGCTTGATCTTTTCGAAGAACGCTGTCTCGGCGATCTCGGTGGGCCATTGTATCCGCACGCCAAGCCGGTAACGACCGTCTCCAACCTTTTCGACCTTTATAGCCTGGGCGGCCTTCGTGTAGGAGGCGGCCCGCCCTTCGCCCATGGCCTTGTGCTCCATGGTCGCCGTCGATCCCGTGTCGCCAGTTTCGCCCTGCACCTTGTGGTCCTTGCCGCAGTACTTCCTTCTGGCGGGGCTTTAACGGCTTCTTGCATGACGGGTAAGCGCTTATCCGGACCATCCTTGCCGTCCTCCTCCCACAGGTCCGCTTAGGCGCAAGGCCCCGGAGTGGCCACGATAAGCACCAGATCAGAGATGCGATGCACCTTCTGCCCCATCGCCAGGCTGGACGAGACATCTTCGTCACCTGCGACGAGGGCATCCTCGGGAAGAGGTGTGCGCTGTCGGATCGGTTTGGGCTCCTGGCGGCATCTCCTGAGGAGTGCGTGGCATGGCTGCGCTCAGTGGGCGTGGAGGTTGGTGATTGCGAGCAACCGTGATTACCGCCTGACGGGAGGGCACACGGATGAACGACCCGATGCTCGACACGATGACCGAACGCTTGGGCCGCCTGGAGCGGGAGAATCGGAGGTTGAAGGCCGCAGGCGTTCGCGTGCCCTGTGTTGGCGCAGGCCGAGTGCGGATGGCTCCTGATGGAACCTCCGCGAACTGTACCGGCGCCGGACCTTTCTTTCACGACCCTATGGGGCTCGCCCATACGAGAATGGCGTCAGGTGTCGGCTCATGACTCGGCAGTCGCCTGCGAGCGGGCATACGGTGAGTACACCGCCAGGACACTCGCTATAGCAGACCGGACGGGTGGCGACCGGGTTTCGGTGGCGGTCCTCGTCCTCCACCTTCGCTGCCTCCCCGCGAGTCAGGTGCCGATCCGGTAGAGGTCAACGCCACCCCGAGACTCGCCCGCTGGCGGGGTCCCCCTTCCTACAGTCCCCGCCACGAGCCCAGGAGGCCCCGGAATCGTGTCGCAGGCGCGCTTCCCGGAACCCTCCCCGGCCCATTACCGACGATAGCAGGGCCGCCAACCGCGTGCGCCCCTCTAGCGGCGCTAGCTGCACAGTCTAGTGTGCAAGTTGCACAGTTTTCTGTGCACCTCGGTCCAACCCCGCGCGGGACAACATGTTTCTCGGCGGGCTTCGGCATCTTCCCCACAAAGGGTGCACAGGAGTTGTGCAGCCTCCCCGGGTAACGTTCTCCAGCGGGGTCTCGAACCGTGCGAGATCGCTGTCGTTGACGGCAGGCGTGCCGAGCTGGTCTCGCGCTTGCTGAAGGCAATGGGGGCTACCCTGGGCCCCGGGGGGCTGGACTGTCGATGGGTGACCGTGACGCGACGTTGGAGGATGGGCTGGACGCGGTGCGCGCGTACCTCCAGCACGAGTTCCCCGAGCGGTCGGTGCTCGGTCCAGCACCGGACCCCAAGAGGGACATCTACGCCTTCACGCTGCCGGGCAACCCGCCCTACTTCATCTCCGTCTCGGCCGAGTTCCTAGAGGATCATACGGCGTCAGAGATCACCGGCTTGCTGCGCGAGCGGGACCTCGGGAGTCTCCTCCGCAGCCTGCCCCGACGGCGGCGCGTGATCGTGACCAGGGCCGGTATGGGGTTCGAGCCCGCATAGCCAAGCCGACGAGCCGGGGCCGCTGATGCCCGGTGCATGGGTCCCCTTTGACCTGGGACCCGAGGCTGGGCTGGGGCCTGTGCGCGTGTGCGCGCCCCACTCCGGTGGGTCCGAGAAGAAGAAGAAGTCCCGCGTATGGAGCGCGGCAGGCGGGCCGGTTAGGCCGGGAGTTTCAGGGGTGGTCGGGTGCTACCGACCGCACGCTCATCGGGATCGAGGAGACCACGCCCGCCAGGCAGGGCCGTGGTCGGGACCTCCCCTTCCTTGCACCCGAACTCGACGTTGCCCCGCATCTTCGACCCGGCCGCCACGATCAGACTCTCGGCCTTCACGTCGCCGATGAGCGCCCCTGACGCCCTCAACTCGACCCGTTGCTGGGCGATGATCTGGCCACTGACTTTGCCCCCGACGAGCACCGTGTCTGCCTTCACCTCGCCCTCCACGGAGGCGCCGGGCTCGATGGTCACCCCACCGTCCACGTTGACGTTGCCCCTGAAGCGGCCCGCCACGCGGATGTTGCCGTGTCCCTCGATCTTCCCTTCGAGCATGAGCCCCGCAGCCAGGATCGACTCGGAGGGCTTGGACTGGGTCACCGCCATCGGCGCGTCCTCTACTCCCTGGACG
This sequence comes from uncultured bacterium, assembly GCA_964509395.1. Classification (GTDB taxonomy): domain Bacteria; phylum Methylomirabilota; class Methylomirabilia; order Rokubacteriales; family DASRDR01; genus CAZDYT01. The sequence continues at coordinate 366 of CAZDYT010000322.1, read as the reverse complement.
GGATAAGGTGGATGCGTATCGGTGCGCTGGTCCATGACAAGTGATTCTAGCGCGAGCGCCGACCGCCCTCCAAGTTTTCCAAGCTGTCTGGGATGCCGCACCCATGGTGCCAGGGAGATCCCCCCGCCCCGTGAGTCCGGGTGCGTGGCCCTGACCTCGGGGTGGGCGGTGGCTCGTCATCGGTCCAGAGCCGCCACCAGGCTCACTCCCCGTCGCGGTGGAGTTCGGCCCCTCGAACCGGCGCTACCCTCCCGACGCTGCGGCAATCCCATATGTTCGGGCGCCCAGGCACCGGATCGTCGGGCTACGAGGGTTACTACTCAGTCCCGAGTATAGGCGACACTCGGCGCATCAAAGAATGAGCGG
>CAZDYT010000321.1:4944-5161 GCA_964509395.1 uncultured bacterium | reverse complement strand
TCGTACGAGGCGTAGTGCGAGGTATGGCGCTGGAGGATCAGCTCCCGCGGCCCCTTGGCCGCCTCGTAGAGTGCGATCGCGTGGTCGGTGGGCGTGGCGGTGTCGTGCTCGACCCCGATGACGAGCAGCGGCTTCGTCAGCGTCGCGGCGGCGAGGGGGCGGTAGTCGAGGATCTCGTCGGCGGCGGCGAGGGGGATCTGCGAGGGCACGCGGCCAT
>CAZDYT010000321.1:1253-4934 GCA_964509395.1 uncultured bacterium | reverse complement strand
GTTCACAACGACCGTGGGCCCCAGCCTGCTCTCCACCGCGGCCATCGACGTCGGCCTTGACCCGGGTCGCCCGCCGCTCCGGCGTCGACACCATGATCTCCTCGCGCGGGTTGACGAACCGGCCCTTGCCCGTCGTGACCCTCAGCTTGCGGTCTTCCTCGAGTACGCGCAGGAAGGCCACCCAGTCGTACTCCGTCCGCATGCGGCGCAACCACTCGGCACCGTCGGCGACCGGGAGCTGGCTCACCGCGACCCGGACACGGCTGTCGGCCGCGGCGAGGAGCACGGCGTTGCCGCCCCCGGTGCCGCCGCTCCCGAAGGCACCGATCGCGTCGGCGTCCACGTCGTCGCGCGTCTCCAGGTACGTGACCGCGTTTCGCAGGTCCTGGAGCTGGCGGGACGGCGACACCGTCGGCTCGCCCTCCGAGTCGCCGAACCCGCGGTAGTCGAAGATGAGGACCCCGAACCCCGCGGCGGTCAGCGCCTCGTGGTAGCGGACGTACAGCCGCGCGTCCTTCAGTCCGAGCCAGCCGGGCCCCTGGACGATGCTCCGTCGGCGTCCGTCGAAGCTGTCAGGGGTGCGCCAGAGGCCGGCAACCCGAGCGCCCTCGCTGTAGAAGTGGACCTCGTACGTGCGCACGCCTGGACTCCTGGTCAGGACCCGATAGCTGTCGACTTGAGCGACAACCGGGTCGTGGGAGTGAAGCCACGGCACCTTCGGTGATGACCCGACCCGCCTGAGCGGGATTCCCGTGCGGTGGACCGAGTCGGCGGGGCGCCAGCAGGCCGCGTGCCGGAGCGGTCGCCCTCCCCGCCGAACGGGCTCCCAGCGAGGGCCGCGCGGATCCGCGCCCCGACCTCGGCATCACGGCCCAGACGTTGCGCAGACAGCATTGTGCAAAGTGCCGGCGGTGGTGTCAAGGGTCTCCATGCCCGAACGCGTCGGCTCCACTGGCGGACATCGCAACTTCGGGCAAGGCCCCCGGAGCGTCAACCCGTGGGCGTCAGGATCCTCCCGGAGCCCGCTTCTGCCGTCACCTTGCCCGCTTGCATGATCACCTGGCCGCGCCGGATGGTCGTGACCGGAGCGCCCTTGGACTGGAGACCCTCGGCCGGCATCCACCCGCACCGATAGTGGCTGTTGGCGGCGTGCAGCACCTCCTCGTGGTTCATGTCGAGCACGACGAGGTCCGCGTCGGCGCCGATCGAGATCGAGCCCTTTCTCGGGTAGTAGCCGGTGAGCTTCGCCGGACTGCGGCAGCACAGCTCGACGACGCGTTCGAGGGTGAGCCGGCCGTGGTTCACCTGCGTGAGCAACAGCCGCAGGTAGTGTTCGATGAACGGGCTTCCGCCGGGGGCGGCGTACATGTCGGTCCAGCCGAGCTCCTTCTCCTCCCGGGTATGGGCGCCGTGGTCGCTTCCGACGACGTCAATGGTGCCGTCGACGATCGCCTCCCACATGGCGGGGTTATCCTCCTCCGGCACCCAGAAGCCGAGCGCGAAGGGACCCAGCCGCTCGATGTTGCTCCAATCGTTCGTCACGAACATCGCGAACGGATTGGCCTCGGCGGTCACGGCCCGCCCCTCCGCCTTCGCCTGCCGCACCATCCGGATCCCGTCGCGGGTCGACAGGTGCAGGACGTGCAGCCGCGCCCCGGTGGACCGTTGAAATTCCAGGAGCAGCGAGATGGCGCTGTTCAGGATGACCCCGTCGCCTCCCCGCAGGGCCCGCGCGTAGGAGCGGAAATCCATGCCCCACCGCGCCTGGGCTCGCTCGACGAACAACGAATACAGCTCCTGGTCGTGCGGATGGACGTACAGTGGACGACCGGTCTTGGCCACCTCCTCGAAGATCCGGTACAGGAGCGCATGATTGGACACCGACGTGCCGGGAGGGTGGGGGTAGTCACGCCCGATGTCGGTCATCATCCAGACCTTGAAAGCGGTGGCCCCCGCCTCTGCGAGCTTCGAGATGTTGTCCGGGATCACTCCCGAGGTGTTGTGTCCGAAGTCGATGACCGTCTTGCGCGCCGCGTTCTCCAGGTGAGCACGGAGTCGGTCGACCGTCGTGGTCGGCGGGTCGACGTTGGGCATGTCGAAGACCGTCGTCACGCCGCCGGCGGCGGCCGCCCGCGTGCCGCTCTCGATGTCCTCCTTGTGCGTGTAGCCCGGATCTCGGAAGTGCGCATGGGTGTCGACGAGTCCCGGAATGACCTTGTTGTTACCGACGTCGAGCACCTGGGCGGCGTGGATGGCCTGGGTCGCGTCGAGAAGCGCGACGATCCGACCGTCATGGACGGCAATGGAGCCGTCGAACGAGCCGCTGTCGGCGAGAATCGCGTGGGAGCGGACGACGAGATCGTAGTGTGGGCGACTTATATCGCGCTCCTCGCGGCCCCTTGCTCGCAGTACCGCTCGGGATCGAAAACGACGTCACCGATCAGGTCCGCCCGGATGGACACCGTCCCCTGCGCCAACCGGCCGCGGCCGTGGCGCGCCCTCATCGCCCGAGGACCTTCGTCGCCCGGTCCACGACCTCCTTCGGGATCGTGAGTCGGGCGGCGGCGGCCGCCTGGAGGTTCACCGCGAGGTCGAAGACCCGGGGGCGGATCGGGGTGACCGTCGCCGGGTCGGTGCCCAGCAGCACCGGTGCCACCATCTCCTTGGCCCAGAGGACCCCCTGCTCGTAGTTGCTCGCCGCCAGGGACGCGATGGCCCCCCGCGCGGGCGCCTGCGTGTCCATGGCGAAAAGCGGCTGGTGATGGTCGGCTGCCACCTTGACCACGGCCTCGCACGCCGAGGCGACCGTGTTGTCCTGCCCGAGGACCAGCGCATCCACCTTCCCGACCAGGCTCTCGCTCGCCGTCTTCACGTCGGCAGTCCCCGCCACGGTGACCTCGACCCACTTGATGCCCCGCCGCTCCGCCTCCGCCTTGGCCTGTCGGTTGATGACCTGCGAATTCGCCTCGGAGGCGTTGTAGATCGTGCCCGCGGTCCTCATGCCCGGCTGAATCTTCAAGAAGAGGTCGAACAGCTCGCCGATCGGGAGCGGGTTGTAGACGCCGGTGACGTTGGTGCCCGAGGGCCGCCCGACCGACTCCAGGATGCCCGCGGACACCGGGTCGGTCACGCAGCCGAACACCACCGGGGTCCGGCCGCCCCTGGCCACCTTGACCGCTGCCTGGACGTTCGGCGTGGTGCAGGGCGTGATGACGTCCACCCCGTCGGCCAGGAACTTCTCGGCGATGTTCCGGGCGTTGCCCACGTCGCCCTGGGCGTTCTGGTACTGGAAGACGAGGTTCTGCCCCTCGACGAACCCGGCCTGCTTGAGCCCGTCGAGGAACCCCCGGCGGGTCTCGTTGAGGGCCGGGTGGTCCACGATCTGGGAGTAGCCGACCTTGTAAACGCGACCCGGCTGGGGCGTGCGCCCCCCGGCCGGCGCCGGCGTCTGGGCGGTGGCGGTGGCGACCAGGGCGAGCCCGGACAGGACTCCCACGAGTGCCCACGTGCGTCGTGCCATCGTGATCCCCCTTCTCCCGGGCGCGGGGCGCCCGGCGCCTCAGGACGCAGGAGGAGCCGGTCGGCCTCCAGCGCCTCCTCGACAATCTTCCGCACGGTCAGCTTGATCAGCCCGGTCCGGGGTTCCCGTCCCCCGCGACGCCCGTCGGGCCGGTCGCGGCG
>CAZDYT010000321.1:0-1243 GCA_964509395.1 uncultured bacterium | reverse complement strand
CCTGGGTTCAGGTCCCCAGCAAGAGTACATCCGCGATCTGTTTTCCGGCAAGCCTGGGGCTCCCCCCCCCGGGGTGTCGGCATGGCCCCCCGGCGTAGCAAGACTGATTCCGGTCGGGTTCGGGGATCGGCCCCAGTTCCTGTCGTGCGGTGCGTACATCGCCGGCAGGCGGCCCCCGCCCGAGCCGGGAATTCCCGCGGTTGACACCGCGGGCGGAGCCGCCGTAGCCTGGGCGCCGTGAAGCTCGGAATCTGTGTCCCGCACTACGGCCGGCCGATCGAGATCGATCGCATCCGGACGGTGGTCCAGCGGGCCGAGGGCCGCGGGCTGGACTCGGTTTGGGTCACCGATCACGTCGTCGTCCCGCGCGACGTCGCGGTGATCTACCGCGACCACATGCTGGACCCCCTCGCCGTGCTCCCGTGGCTCTGCGGCATCACCGAGCGGATCACGCTGGGCACCAGCGTGGTGATCCTCCCGTACCGCTCGCCGATCCCGGTCGCCAAGCTCCTGGCCAGCGTGGACGTCCTCTCGGGCGGGCGCCTGATCGTCGGCGCGGCCATCGGGTGGCTGGAGGGCGAGTTCGCCGCGCTCGGCGTCCGGTTCCGGGAGCGGGCCAGCCGGGCTGACGAGGCGCTCGAGCTCTTCCGGGCCCTGTGGACCGAGGAGCTCCCCGACCTCGACACGCGCCGCTACCGCCTCCACGGCGTCCGGGTCTCGCCGCTGCCGCTCCAGAAGCCGCGCCCGCCGCTCTGGATCGGCGGGAACAGCGAGGGGGCCTTCCGCCGGGTGGCGCGCCTGGGGGATGGCTGGCACGCCACCTCGACCCCGCCCGACGGCTTTCGCCAGGGCGCCGAGGCCGTGCGAGGCTTCTGGAAGGAGGCGGGCCGCGAGGGCGAGCCGGTATGGTCGCTCCGGGTGCCGATCCTGCTCGACGGCGTGCACCGGCCGGCGGTGGACATGGGCCTCCTGCGCGGGCGCTACGCCCTGACGGGATCGGTGGCACAGGTGATCGAGGCCCTGCGGCGCTTCCAGGCCCTCGGCGTGAGCCACGTGGCGCTCGAGGTCTCCTACACCACCTTCCCGGGCATCCTGGAGACGATCGACGTCCTCGCCGACGAGGTGAAGCCGCGCCTCGCCGCCGGCTAGGGTCCTTGAACCACCAACCTCGTGGTCAATGAGCCAACTTTCGGGCTTGTCGCAAAGTAAGGGGCAGAAGGGGGGGCTGGGATAAAAGGATGGG
>CAZDYT010000320.1:0-5162 GCA_964509395.1 uncultured bacterium | reverse complement strand
GGAGGGTAAGGGATTTGAACCCTCGACCTCTGGAGTGCGATTCCAGCGCTCTCCCGCTGAGCTAACCCCCCGACACCCCAGGAATGCTACACACCGGCTCCCCGGGACGCAAGCCTTCAGTGCCCGCCGCGCCCCAGCCTACGTCGACGCTGATTTCTGGCGGGCGTTGAGGAACGGCTCGAAGAGGTCGATCGGGATCGGGAAGAACGTGGTCGTGTTCCGCTCGGAGGCGACCTCGCGCATCGTCTGAAGAAACCGGAGCTGCACGGCGATCGGCGTGGCGGACAGCACCTGCGCGGCCTGAGCCAGCCGCTCAGCCGCCTGGAACTCGCCCTCCGCGTTGATGACCTTGGCCCGCCGCTCCCGCTCGGCCTCGGCCTGCTTGGACATGGCGCGCTGCATGTCCTGGGGGAGGTCCACGTGCTTGACCTCGACGCTGGTCACCTTCACCCCCCAGGGATCGGTCTGCTCGTCGATGATCCGCTGGAGCTGCTGGTTGATCTTGTCCCGCGAGGCCAGCAGATCGTCCAGCTCGACCTGCCCGAGGACGCTCCGCAGCGTCGTCTGCGCGATCTGGGAGGTCGCGTAGAGGTAGTCCTCGACCTGCACGACCGCCGCGCGCGGGTCCATCACCTTGAAGAAGATCACCGCGTTCACCTTGATCGACACGTTGTCACGCGTGATCACGTCCTGCGGAGGCACGTCCATGGCGACGACCCGCAGGCTCACCTTGACCATCTTGTCCACGAGCGGGATCAGGAGGATGATCCCGGGCCCCTTCCCGCCGATGAGGCGGCCGAGCCGGAAGATGACCCCGCGCTCGTACTCGCGCAGGATCTTGATGGCCGTGAAGACGACGTACAGGATGATGATGATTGCTGCGACGAGCCCGATGCTCAGCTCCATGGTGCCCCCATTCCGTCTTATGCCGACGCCAGACGGGTGACGCGCAGCGTCAGGCTGTCGACGCTGACGATGCGGACCCGCTCACCCTCGGAGATCGCCCCCGCGTCCGAGACCGCGCGCCAGATCTCCCCGCGCACGAACACCTGCCCCTCGGGATCGAGGGGCGTCCGGACCACCCCGACCTGGCCGACAAGCCCCTCGGCCCCCGTCGTGGGCCGCCGCATCTGGGCCCTGATCCCGGCCGACACGGCGAAGACGAAGATACCCGTCGTCGCCGCCACCACGGGCAGGATCACCGTCCACGAGACCCGGAGCGGCATCTCGGGCGTGTTGACGAGCATGATCGAGCCCAGCAGGATCGCGATGACTCCGCCGATGGTGAGCACCCCGTGGCTCACCACCTTGATCTCCGCGATGAGCAACACGATGCCGAACAGGATCAGGAGGAGCCCCGCGTAGTTGATGGGGAGGCTCTGAAACGCGAAGAACGCCAGGATCAGCGAGATCCCGCCGATGATCCCCGGCAGGATCACGCCGGGGTTGGCCAGCTCGAAGAACAGCCCGAGCATCCCGAGCATGAGCAGGATGTAGGCGATGTTCGGGTCCGTGATGAGGTTGAGGAAGCGGTCGCGGAAGCTGACGTGAAGCGGCTGCAACGTCGCGTCCTTGGTCCGGAGCGTCACGGTCCCAGTGATCACCTTCACCTGTCGCCCGTCCACCTTCGCTAAGAGGTCGGGCAGGCTCTCCGCGATGAGGTCGATGATGCCGAGCTTCAAGGCCTCGCGCTCGGTCGCCGAGACGCTGCTCCGGACGGCCTTCTCGGCCCAGTCCGCGTTCCGGCCCCGCTCGAGCGCGATCGACCGGATGAAGGCCGCGGCATCGTTCTCGATCTTCTTCATGGACTCCTTGTCGATCTGGCCGCCCCCGGCGGCCACCGGATGGGCTGCTCCGATGTTGGTGGCCGGGGCCATCGCCGCGACGTGGGCCGCGAGGGTGATGAAGACCCCAGCGGACGCCGCGCGGGCTCCCGTGGGGGAGACGTAGACGATGATGGGCACCGGGGCGTTCAGCATCTCCCGAACGATCGAGCGCATCGAGCGCTCGAGCCCGCCCGGGGTATCGAGCTGGATGACCAGCGCCGCGGCACCCTCGGCCTTCGTGCGCTCGATCGCCGCGGTGACGAGCCGGACCGCGATAGGGCTGATGACGCCGTCCAGCTGCAGGGTGGAAACGGTCGCGGCCCCGGCAGTCGCGCCGGGGGCCAGAACCAGGACGAGGCTGGCGAGGAGGCAGGACGCCGTGGAGACACCGAGCCCGCGCGACTTCATCGGGATGCCTCATCATAGCACAGGGAGGGCGCGCGCGGCGTCCCCCGGGGGCCGTCGCGCCCCGGGACCTCCGGCTCGGCTTGCGGCCTGTCGGAGAAACCGCGCCACTCGCGAAAGAACTACCGCGACGCCTCAAGCTGTTCCGCTCCCGGCGCCGGCTTCGCCGGCGCAACCCCTCCTCGGGGGAGGTCCGGAAGGGGGGCGGAGCCCCCCTCCGGGCGACCTAGCGGGTCGACGCCAGGAGGGAGAGGAACTCGAAGAGGAGGTTCGCCGCGAGGAGCGCCGTGATCTGGCCGGGGCTGTCGTACTGGGGGGCCACCTCCACGAGATCGAAGCCCACGATGTCGAGCCCGCGGAGCCCCCGCACGAGCGCGAGGGCCTCGTAGGAGGTGAGGCCGCCCACCTCCGGGGTGCCGGTGCCCGGGGCGAAGGCGGGGTCCACCGCGTCGATGTCGAAGGAGACGTAGACCTTCGCCGCCTTGAGGCGGGCGTACTGCTCGACGGCCCAGCCGACGCCGTGCTCCTTGAGCGCCTCCACACGCAGGACCGACAGCCCGTGCTGGGCCTGGAAGTCGAAGTCGTCGGCGCTATAGAGCGGCCCCCGGATCGCGATCTGGAACGTCCGGCGCGGGTCGATCAGATGCTCCTCCACCGCCCGCCGGAACATCGTCCCGTGGAAGTAGCGCGAGCCGAAGTACTGGTCCCAGGTGTCCGGGTGGGAATCGAAGTGGACCAGCGCGACGGGACCGTGCCGCTTGGCGAGCGCGCGCAGGATCGGCAACGCGATCGAGTGGTCGCCGCCCACCGAGACCGGGACGCAGCCCGCCGCGAGGATCGCGGTGATCTCGTGCTCGACGATCTCGTTGGTGCGCTCGATCGAGACAGGCGAGATGTCGATGTCGCCGTAGTCCGCGATTCGCAGCGCCTCGAAGGGGGAGACGCGCAGGACGGGGTTCCACGGCCGGATCATGGCCGACTGCACCCGGATCTCGCGGGGTCCGAACCGCGCCCCGGCCCGGTAGGACGTCCCGCCGTCGAACGGGATCCCCACCAGGGCGACGTCGAGGTCGGCCGGGATGCGGTGGTGGGGCAGGCGCATGAACGTGGCAATCTGGGCGAACCGCGGCGACTTGAACGCGTCGATGGGCTGAAACGGATGTGTCATCGCGCCTCCGGGGCAGCCGTCGGGGTCACGACTCACCGCTGGCGGACAGCCCGGCCTCGACGGTGCGCAGGGCTTCCTCGCGGATGAGCGCCATGACCCGACGCTTGAGCGTGACGAACGTCTCCGAGGTCAGGATGTCCGCGCTTCGGGGCCGGGGCAGCGGCACCGGGATCTCTTCGCGGATCCGGCCCGGCCGGGCCGTCATGACGAGCACGCGATCGGCGAGAAACAGCGCCTCCTCGATGTCGTGGGTGACGAAGAGCACGGTCTTCGCCGCCTCCCCCCATACCCGCAGCAGGAGCTCTCCCATGAGCGCGCGGGTCTGCGCGTCGAGCGCCCCGAACGGCTCGTCCATGAGGAGCACGGCCGGGTCGTTCGCCAGCGCCCGGGCGATGGCGACCCGTTGCATCATCCCTCCCGACAGCTCCTTGGGGTAGACGCCCTCGAAGCCCCGCAGGCCGACCTGGGCGAGATAGTGGCGGGCCAAGCGCGCCCGCTCGGCGGCGGGCACCCCCCGGAGGCGCGGGCCGAACTCCACGTTCCGCTGGACCGTGAGCCACGGAAAGAGCGTATAAGCCTGAAAGACCATTCCCCGGTCGGCTCCGGGGTCCGAGACCACCCGGCCGTCGAGGAGGACCCGGCCCTCGGTCGGCGGGATGAGACCCGCCACCAGCCGGAGGATCGTGGACTTGCCACAGCCCGAAGTCCCGACGAGGACGGCGAACTCCTGGTCCTCGACCTCGAAGCTCACGTCCTCGAGGGCCGTGATCGTCTCGCCCCGGCGCGTCTCGAAGCGCATCGTCAGCCGTTCGAGCCTCAGCCGCGCCACGGGGAAAGCTCTCCCGCTCGCCCCCGTCCGCCCCGGGGTCGCGGCCGGGCTACGCGCCGGGCTGACGGGGGTAGCGCTCGGCGACGACCGCCCACGGGGTGCCCCCGAGAAGGGCCGCGCACGCGTCCTCGAGCTCCCCGATCGGGACGCGGACCTGCTCCATCGAGTCCCGGTCGCGGATGGTGACCCGCCGGTCGCCCACCTCGCCTCTGCCCGGGTCGCCGACCGTCTGGACATCCACGGTGACGCAGTAGGGCGTGCCCACCTCGTCCTGGCGGCGATAGAGCCGCCCGATCGCGGCCGTGTCGTCGTAGACGGTCATCCAGCACGCGGCCAGCCGGTCCCGCAGCTCCCCGGCGAGGGCGACGATCTCCTCCCGCTTCTTGAGGAGTGGCAGGACCGCGACCTTGATCGGCGCCAACTCCGGGGAGAGCCGGAGGACGACGCGCTTCTCCCCGCGGACCTCTTCCGTCTGGTAGGCGTCGACCAGAAACGCGAGGAGGCTCCGGTCTACCCCCGCCGCGGGCTCGATCACGTAGGGGACCACGTGTGTCTTCCGCTCGTCGTCGTAATAGGTGAGCGCCTTGCCGCTCGCTGCCGCGTGCTGCTTGAGGTCGTAGTCCGTCCGGTTCGCGATCCCCTCCAGCTCGTTCCACCCCATCGGGAACCGGTACTCGATATCCACGGTGCGCTTGGCGTAGTGCGCGAGCTCCTCTTTCGCGTGCTCGCGGAGGCGCAGGTTCTCGCGGTGCAGGCCGTACCGCTCGTACCAGGCGAGGCGCTCCTCGATCCACCGCTCGTGCCAGTACTCATCCGCCGGCTGTCCGTTCACCGTGTCGTGGGGGTTCACGAAGAACTCCAGCTCCATCTGCTCGAACTCGCGCGTCCGGAAGATGAAGTTCCCCGGCGTGATCTCGTTCCGGAAGCTCTTGCC
>CAZDYT010000319.1:0-5162 GCA_964509395.1 uncultured bacterium | reverse complement strand
AGGCCGTAGGCCGGAGGCGTCGCGACCAGATGGTCAATGGCGGCATACGCCTCGGGGCGCCTTCTCCCTGCGTCCTAGCGGTGCTCGAGTCTCGGCCCGAAACGATCATCGCTCGGCCTTGCCCGGGACCAGCTCGACCACGGTCGCGCCGCTCCCGCCTTCGGCCGGCGATCCGGACCGGAACCGGTTCACGAGGGGATGCGCCCGGAGACACGCTTCGACCGCGCGCTTGAGCGCGCCGGTCCCCTTGCCGTGGACGACCCGGACCGTGCTGTGGCCCGCCAGGACCGCATCGTCGAGGAACTTCTCCACGGCCGCGCGCGCCTCGTCGGTGGTCTGCCCGAGGAGGCGGATCTCCTGCGGCACGTCGTGTCGCGAGGGGAGGGAGACGGCGGCTGTCCGCGCCCGAGGCCGGCCCTCCCCCCCGGGAGCCGCCTCAAGCTCGCTTCGCGGCACCCGGACGGTGAGGTTCCCGGCCTGCACCGTCACCATCGCCTCGTCCTCGGCCACGACTCGCCCCCGCAGCCCCAGACCGCGGAGCTGGACCTCGCTCGCCATCGGACCCGACCGAGCGTCGTCGTCGGCAGTCGCCGCCGCCGGGGTCGGCGCGAGCGCGGCCTCGGCCGCCCGGAGGCGCTGGTAGGTCTCCTGCGCCCGTCGTCGGGTCGCCTCCCCGGCCTTCAGGCGGTCGAGCTCCTGGCCGACGCGCCGCCGGGTCTCCGTGAGCAGCGCCCGCGCCCCGGCCTGGGCTTCCCGGCGCAGGCGGGCTGCCTCGCTCTCGGCACGGGCGAGGGCGCCTTGGGCGCGCTCGAGCGCCTGAAGGGCCTCCGCCTCCCGGCGCGCCGCCTCGGCGAGCCGGGCCTCGGCCTCGCGCTCGCGCGCGGCGAGGTCGGCGAGCAGGGTCTCCACGCGACGGCCCTCCTCGGAGAGGTGCACGCGGGCCCGCGCGATCACCGCCGCGGGGAGCCCCAGGCGCTCGCCGATGGTCAGGGCGTAGCTCGGGCCGGGCCGGCCGTACTCGAGGTGGAATGTCGGCTCGAGCCGCTCCGCGTCGAAGGCGACGGTGGCGTTCTCGAGCCGGGGCTCGAGCTCGGCGAAGACCTTGAGCGGCTCGAGGTGGGTGGTCGCGATGACGCGCGCCCCCCGGTCGAGGAGCCGTTCGACGAGCGCGGCGCCGAGGGCCGCGCCTTCCGCGGGATCGGTGCCCGCCCCCAGCTCGTCCAGGAGCACGAGCGAGCGCGCGGTCGCCCTCGCGAGGATCTCCCGCATCTGATGGACGAAGGACGAGAAGGTGGAAAGGTTCTGGGCGAGGCTCTGCTCGTCGCCGATCACGGCGAGGACCTGATCGCAGAGCGGCACGCGACTCGGCGATCCGGCGGGGATGTGGCAACCGGCATGGGCCATGAGGACGAGGAGCCCGGCGGTCTCCAGGGCCACGGTCTTGCCTCCGGCGTTGGGTCCTGTGATCAGGAGCCCCGGCCGGTCCGCGGGGACGTGGAGGTCGATCGGGACGACCGGGGTGCCCCGCTCCCAGCTCTGGACGACGAGCAGCGGGTGACGGGCGCCGCGCAGGTCGAGATCGCCGTCCTCGCGGACCTCAGGCTCGGTGGCATCCAGCCGTTCGGCCAGCGCGGCGCGCGCGAAGGCGAGGTCGAGGGCCCCGAGTCCCTCGACGAGCGTCTCCAGGTCGGGGAGGCCGGCCTGGACTCGCCGCGTCAGCTCCCGGAGCAGGCGGCGCTCCTCGTCGCGCTCCTCGAGGCTTCGCTGGGTGAGCTGGTTGTTCAGGTCGATCACCTCGTCGGGCTCGACGAAGAGGGTCGCGCCGCTGGACGAGCGGTCGTGGACGATCCCGCGCACCGCGCGCCGCGCATCGCCGCGCACCGGCAGGACGTAGCGGCCGTTGCGCAGCGTGACATAGCGCTCCTGCAGGGCCGGGGCCAGCGCCGAACTCTCCAGCAGGGCCTCGAGCCGGGTCTGGAGCTCCCCCCGCAGCGATTGGATCTGCCGCCGGATCGTCCGGAGGCGGGGGCTGGCCCGGTCCAGGAGCCGTCCGTCCCCGTCGAGATCGTGGGTGATGGCGGTCGCCAACTCCGCGCAGGTCGGGAGCCGCCGACAGCACTCGGCGACCGTGGGCGCGACCGCCGCGATTCGACGCCCGTAGCCGCTGAGTCGCCCGGCTGCCGCGAGCGTTCGCCCGAGGGCGACCAGGGCGGGCCCGTCCAGGATGGCGCCATCGGGGACCGCCTGGGCCAGGGTCGGGCGGACGTCGGTCACCCCGTCCCACGGCGGTGGACCCTCGGTCGCGAGGGCCCGCCGTGCCTCGCGCGTCTCCCGGAGCCCCGACTCGATGACGGCCAGCGTCTGGCTCGGCAACAGCACAAACGCCCGGTCGCGACCCAGAGTCGTCCCCGCGAACCGAGCGAGCAACTCTCGGAAGGGCTCCCAGCCGAGGACGTCGCCGGGCGTCAACTCCACCTCGACCGGCGTGAGGTCAGTCCGTGTACCGCTCTCGCCGCTTGGCCTTCTTCCGCGCGGCCAGGGCCTTGCGCTTCCGCCGGACGCTGGGCTTCTCGTAGTGCTGACGCTTCTTGAGCTCGGAGAGGAGGCCGGCCTTCTCGCAGGCCTTTTTGAAGCGCTTGAGGGCGCTCTCGAAGGACTCGTCGGGTTCTACGATGACCTTCGTCAACTCGCCGTCCCCCCTTCCCTCCGGCATCCGGCTGGCTAAACGTGCAGTTTATACCATAACCCCCCTACCCTGTCCACGCGAAGGCCCCTGCGAGGCCAGCTCGAGCACGAGGTCGGCGGCGCGCTCCAGGATCCCGGGCAGGGCCTCGCGCTCCTCCTCCGTGAAGCCGGCCAGGACCCAGTCCACGACCTCGTCCTTCGTCGCGGGGCGGCCGATGCCGACTTTGACACGCCGGAACCCGTCGGTGCCCAGGGTCTCGATGAGAGATCGCACCCCGTTGTGACCTGCGTGGCGGCCTTTGTGGCGCACCCTGACCCGGCCGAAGGGGAGGTCCAGATCGTCGTACACGACGATCAGGGCGGCGGGCTCCAGCTGGAGCTCCCGGAGAATCCGCGCCACGGCGGAGCCCACGGCGTTCATGAAGGCGACCGGCTTGGTCAGGTAGAGGGCCTCGCCGGCCCACTGGGCTGCGCCGACAGCGGCCGGACCTTGGCGCCGGAACCGGCAGCCGAGACGATGAGCCAGGCGATCGAGCACCGCCTGGCCCACATTGTGGCGCGTCTCCCGATAGGCCGGGCCGGGATTGCCCAGGCCGACCACCACCTGCGGCACGGTCGTCGTCTTCGGCGTCGTCTCGAGGGTGGCCTCCGACCGGTCCAGCGGGGGCTACTTCTCCTTCTTGGGCTTGCTCTCCTCTTTCGCCTTGGCCTCGGCCTTCCCCTCCTCGGGGCCCTCCTCCGCCTTGCGCTCGGTGAGCACCTCCGGCTCTGCCGCCGGCGCGGCAGCCGGCGCCGCCACCTCCTCGGCCATCGGCGGCGAGACGGTGACGATCGCTTGGCTCGGCAGCGTGATCACGCGCACCCCCTCGGGCAGCCGCAGATCGGCGACCGTGATCACGTCGTGAATGCGAAGGGGCGAGACGTCAACGTCGATGCGGTCGGGGATGAGGGTCGGCAGGCACGCGACCTCGACGGTGCGGAGGAGCACCGCGAGGATCCCGCTCTGCTCCTTGACACCCGCCGCCTCGCCCACGACGTGGATCGGGGCCTCGATGGTGATCTCCTCGTCCATCCGGACGGCCTGGAGGTCGACGTGGAGCAGGGTCTCGTCGACGGGGTCGAACTGAAGATCGCGAACCACCGCCGCGCGCACCTCGGCTTCGCCGGGCAGCCGCAGGTTCACGAGCACGCTGCCGCCGGCGTGGAGGACGCGATGGATGTCTTTCGGCGAGACCGACAGCGGCAGAGGCTCACTGCGGGCCCCGTAGAGGATGGCCGGGGCCCGGCCTTGCCGGCGCAGGCGCTTGGCCGCGCCTTTGCCGCGGGTCTCCCGGGGCTCGACGCTCAGCTCACGAATCTCCATGCGGGGTTCTCCTCGCGCGTTCGCGCTACACGAATAGGGTGGAGACCGACTCCTCGTCGTGGATCCGCCGGATCGCCTCCGCGAGGAGCGGCGCCACCGAGAGGACCGCGATCTTCGGATGCTGTGTGCCCTTCCCGAGCGGGATCGAGTTGGTGACGATGACCTGTTCGAGCGGCGCCCCCTCGAGCCGCGCGAGGGCCGGACCGGACAGGACCGGGTGAACCCCGCAGGCGAGGATGCGGCGCGCCCCCTCCCGCTTGAGCGCGTCAGCGGCCTGCCCGAGGGTGCCGGCCGTGTCGATCATGTCGTCGATGATGAGCACGTCGCGGTCCTTGACGTCCCCGATGAGGTGCATGAAGAGGGAGACGTTGGGGCCCTCGCGCCGCTTGTCCACGATCGCGAGGCTCGCGTACAGCCGCTTGGCAATGGCGCGAGCCCGCTCGACGCCGCCCGCGTCGGGTGACACGACGACGAGGTCGCTGAGCCCCAGCTTGGCCACGTAGTCGATGATGACCGGCGCGGCGAAGAGGTGGTCCACCGGGATATCGAAGAAGCCCTGGATCTGCCCGGCGTGGAGGTCCAGCGCTAGGAGGCGGTTCGCCCCGGCGACGGTGATGAGGTCGGCCACGAGCTTGGCCGAGATCGGGACGCGCGGCTGGACCTTGCGGTCCTGGCGGCCGTAGCCGTAGTAGGGGAGGACGGCAGTGATCCGCTGGGCCGACGCCCGCTTGAAGGCGTCGAGCATGACCAGGAGCTCCATGAGGTTGTCGTTGACCGGGGGGCAGGTCGGCTGAACCACGAAGACGTCGGCGCCCCGGACGTTCTCGTCGATCTTGACGAAGATCTCGCCGTCCGAGAAGCGCGTCACCTCGGCCTGGCCCAGCGGGATCCCGAGCGCCGCCGCGATCTCCTCCGCGAGGGCGCGATTGGCATTGCCCGAGAAGAGCTTCAGCTCATACGGCATGGCCTGTCCTCGCGTGATTCGGGACACTCACTGCTCGCTCTCGTTCCGGCGTCCCGAGCGTGTGCCGCCGCCCGGACCGCCTTCCGCGGGGGCCTGGTTGGGGCGGGAGGATTCGAACCTCCGAATACGGGATCCAAAGTCCCGCGCCTT
>CAZDYT010000318.1:0-5170 GCA_964509395.1 uncultured bacterium | reverse complement strand
CGGCCACGAGGTCACGGTCCCGGTCGGCGGGACGCTCGACCCCCGCTACAGCGCGCCGATCACGATCACGGGCCGCGTGCGCATCCTCTCCGACGGCCGCTTCACCGCGAGCGACCGGAAGTCCCTGGGCACCGAAGGCCACATGGGACGCGCCGCGGTCATCGAGGTGGGCGCGATCTCGGTCCTCGCGACGGAGCGGCCCGCGTTCACGGTGGATCCGGCCTTCTACCGATCGGTCGGCCTCGAGCCGCGCGACGCCAAGATCGTCGCGGTGAAGTCGGCCCTCCAGTTCCGCGACGGCTACGGCCCGTTCGCGCGGGCCATGTGGGTCGTGGACACCCCGGGCCCGAGCACCGCCAACTTCCAGCGCCTCACCTGGACGCGCATCGCCCGGCCGCTCTTCCCCTTCGACGACGACTTCGAGCCCGAGATCCGCTCCGTCGTCGGGCGCGCCCGCCGGTGACCGCCATGGTCAAAATCCGGGCGGACGAGATCATCCGGTGACGGGGACCACGCAGCCGGCGGGGACGCCAGCGGACACCGCGGCCGAGTGGAATGCCCGCAGCGCCGGGTACCTCCCGGGCCTCGTCGGCCTGGAGGTCCTCGAGGTCGCGCCGGGCCGGGTCACGGGCCGCCTCGCAATCCGCCAGGAGCTGCTCGCCCCCAACGGCTACCTGCACGCGGCGACCGTAATCGCCCTCGCGGACACCGCCTGCGGCTACGGGACGCTGGCGAGCCTGCCGGAAGGCGCCCAGGGGTTCACGACGATCGAGCTGAAGGCGAACTTCCTCGCTACCGTCCGGGAGGGCGCCATCGCCTGCGAGGTGACGCTCACCCACGGCGGCCGCACGACCCAGGTCTGGGACGCGCGGGTCACCGACGAGGCGACCGGGCGCACGATCGCCCTCTTCCGCTGCACCCAGCTCCTCCTCTACCCGCGCTGACTCGAGAACACCTCGTGGATCAGGTGGAGCCCGATGAGGAGCTGGGTCTGTCCCAGGGGGAGCGTCCGGACCGTGTGAGCTTGCCAGACCCTGTCGAGCCGCGTGTGGGCCATCGCGCTCCCGGCCGAGAGAAGCCGAGAGCGCCGGAGGACTCCCCGGCGCCCTCTTGGTCGACCCGTGGGGGCGATGCGTTCCTACTTCGTCTTCGGAATGCGGTTGGCGAAAACGTCGACGAACGGGACCTTGCCGTTGTTGTAGACGCTGAAGGGCTGCCCCTTCCGCTCGACCCACACCTGACCGGCCCTGCGCACGAGCTTCTTCCCGTCTTTGGCCACAACTGTGGCCTCGCCTTGCACGCCCGTTCAGAGGTTGTCGACGTCGGGCGTGAAGTTCTCGAGCTTGGCTCCCGGGTCGAGCGTGAACTTCTTCACGACGATCTTCTCGATGCCCGGCTCCGAACTCGGGTACTCGGCGACGACCTCCAGGTGGACACCGGGCGGCAGGCCCTGCGCCCCGGCGTCGCCGCCCAGCATCATCAAGATACCCGCCGTCAGCACCATCCCTGCCAAAGCGGCCATTCCCAGCACGCGCTTCCTCGACATCCTCCACCTCCTTTGTATGGTCTACGCACCGGATGGTCTCGGCGGCATCGAACCGCCGCGAGCGCACACACAGACCTCAACGGCGCGTTGTGCAGCGGCCCCGGAACGTAGTGACGGAACAGCCTCAGCATTCGGGCCTCAGCCCACAGGACGGCGGCACAGGATCGTTTCCAGCAACGCCCGCGTGAAGAGCCGCGGCCACGTCAAAAGAGCCCGCTCAACGTGGCCCGAGCGCGATTTTCCGTGTAGTCCCGACCGGGCACCGAGGAGTCGGCATCGGTGTAGGTGTACTCCAGCCCGAGCGTCAGCCATCGGAGAAGGGGCATCGTGAGCAAGAGCGAGCCGCCTTGAGCATGTTCTGTACGCCCAATCTCCGCCCGACCCGCCGGACCCACCGCCACGTCGGTGAACGTGTTCTCGCGGTAGAACACCGACCCCGTTCCCGTGATGAAGGGCGTCAGGGGATACGATAGCGAGGCCTGAACGCCCCGGGTCTTGACGACTCCAAAATTCTCCCCCTGCGCGAACGTCTCCGAGAAGCCGACGCTCCCCGTGAGGCTGAGGACGGCTCGGGCGAACCGGTATGTCAGCGTGGTTGCGGTGGTGATCGACGAGGTGTCCGCGCCCACCTCCGGATGGAGCCAGCTATAGCCCACACTGGCGCTTGCCGACCAGATCTGCGGCAAGCTGTACCCGGCAAAGACTGACACACCCCCCAGCGTGTAATCGCCGGCACCGGTGGACACCCCGCGCCAGGCGTAGCTTCCCGACACCCCCACGGTCGCCTGTGGATTCAGCTGACGCGCCAGCGAGGCGGAGACCTGGTGACCAGTGACATCCGGGCCGCCCCTCGAGGTCTCGCTCCGCAGGAACTCGTAGCCCACGCCGACGGGATTCGTCCCATAGAGGGCCGTGCTCGCGCCAACACCCAGGGTGTGGGAGACCGTGTCCGCCCCCGCCTCCTCGAAGAACGTCGCCAGTCGGTAGTATTCTCGCGTGGCAACGTTCGCCACGCGGTAGTCGGACGTCAGCGCGAACGTGTTGGTGGTAAACTCGCGCCGGACCCGTCGCAGGGTGAGCTGATCGGCCAGAAGCGGCTCGTCGCTCCGCGTCAGATCATCCCGGGCCGTGAGCTTAAGCCGGGGGCTCGCCTCGTACGCCAGCTCTGCGCCCAGTGCCGAAGACCGGTCAGGGTCGACGTCCCCGGTGGAGCTGTCGTACGCGCCCGTGACGCTGCCGGCGATCTGGCCCTTGGTGCGGGTCCCGCTGATCAGCAGGACCAAGCCCACCGCCAAGCTTGTGCGGAAGTTGTCCTGCTTGTTCTGCGAGGTCAGGTCGAAGTTGTCGGTGTACTCTTCGCTCAGGCTGATCGACGGATGGAGCTCGAAGACCGCTCTCGGCCGAACGGCCGGGCCGGCCAAGATCTCGGTCACACCCGCGGGAAAGACAGGCGGGCGGGCCGACGGGACGGTCGCGGGAGGCGGCGCAGCCGGGACCGCCTCCGCGGGCGTGCGCGTCACTCCGGGCGCCGGAGCCGGCGCCTGCGCCACGCTGAGCCCGCGTTCCCCCTCCTGAGCCGCCGCCCGCTGGGGCAGGCCCAGGACAACCACCAGAACCGCCAGACCGAGACCGACCAGGACGCGGCTGGGAGAGATGCGGCGCTTCCACTGCCGAGCCGCACCCATGAAGAGCCTCTGCGGAACGACGATGATATCGTTGGGCTTCAATGGCATGTCGGGCACCGTGCCTTTCATCATGTCGTCCACGTTCATCTTGATGTCGTGTCCGCCTTCTGAATCAGCTTGGTGAAGTTGACCCCGATGACGCTGCCGTTCCGCAGCCCGAACGCCGCCTCCAGGTCCGCGCCCGGCACTGGACCACCCGCCAGAGACACCGCCTGCAGCAGGGTGAGCTCCTGCGTCAGCTGCATCAGACCCGGCCTTCCCACGCCGCCAATGAGGAGCATAGGCGGTACCTTTCGCGGCATCTCCCTCGCCCCGAGTGCCTCCTCGGGGGGTCCGCGCCCGGACCACACCGACAATACCCCAGCCGGCGGCGCGGCGCCAGGGGTCGACCCCCGAGGGCTCCACCAAAATCCCCTGGGGCGGGGTGCTTGACCGTCCGCGTGGTCGTGTACCGCAAGCAGGTCGGGCACGAAACCCGGAAGAACCTCCAACTCGGTCTCTTCTCGCCGGACGACTGGCACTTCGAATACTCCGCGCTCACGACCAACAAGGTGCTCGGCCCCGCCGCTCTGGGCGTTGATCGCCGGCCGGGGTGCCCCGGAGAAGACCTACGGCGAGCTCAAGGGCGAGTTCGCCTTCGACGTGGTGCCGACCCACCACTACGGGGCGAACAGCGCCTGGCAGTACCTCAGTGTCCTCGCCCACAACCTCCTGCGCAGCTTCCAACTCCAGACCTTGGCCACGACCATGGCCCGCTCGCGGAAGCGGACCTACGCCTTCGCCTTCCGCAGCATGCGCACCCTGCCCTTCCCGCTGATCGCTCGCGCCGGCTGGCTGGCCCGGATCGACGGCCACACGGTGCTCCGTCTCACTGAGAACCCAGCGACCCGAACCCTCTACGACTGGGTGGCTCATGCCCTCGCCGCGTGAGTTACTTTCGGATCAGGGTTAGATACCCCTCGCGGATTGCGCCGTTCAATGGCTGCCTCCTTTCCTAGGAATACAGAAGACGTCGTAATGACGCCACGCCATCAAATCTTGTCTCGCGAGTCTGGCGCCGAGATAGTTCACTTCGCTCTCGACGTGAAATACATCGTACCCGAGGTCGACCAAGAGATCATACAGGCGCGCCCGCTGCGCGAGGTCCAACAGCTTGAAGACTTCCGCCCTGATGAAGGGCCTCTGTTCCGACAACAGGTCCTCTAGCGCCGCCAGGACCGCGTAGTCGTATCCTTCGGCGTCGACTTTCACGAGCCGGATCCGCGGGCAAGGGCCGCGAAGGTCTCCGCGATGTACGATTGCAGATTCTCGCCCCGCACCTTGAGGTTGAACGCGTGTCCGTGGCGCCACTTGCTGATGCCTTCGTGCAGACGTCCGTTGCAGAAGCCGGCGTCGGAGTATTCGAACTCATACTCGCCGGACTCGGGGGTCGCTGCAAACATCAGTGGGACGATGGTCACCTTGCCGGGATTGAGTTCCGCGTTCTTCTTGAGGACCACAAAGACATACGGGTTCGGCTCGAGCGGCGAGGGCGATTGGAATCGTCGAGTCGCCGGTGTGGGCACCAATATCAATCGCGACGTCACCGGGCACGACGAACTTTCGGAGTTGGTCCACCGCTTCCTGGGTGATGACCTTCCTCGTCTCCCTCGGGTGCAGCCAGTGCGCATACCGGACTTGGCCATCCTTGGGCAGCTCGAAGGTTCTAACGTCGTAGGGATAGGTTCTGGGCTGTGGCCGGACACCGAGCATGTAGAGCAGCTCACGCGGCTTCATCGGCGCCTTCCTCGCTACGCGACCTACGCGAGCTGCTTCCAGAGGTCCGAGAGGCGCCCGAGGGCGGCCGTCGAGAGCGGGCCCTTGGCCAGGGCGGCCGCGGCATATTCGAGGTGCTCGAGGCTCGAGTAGCCGAGGAGGACCGTCGAGACGGCGTCGCTGC
>CAZDYT010000317.1:0-5182 GCA_964509395.1 uncultured bacterium | reverse complement strand
GAGACGCTCCCCCCCCCGTGCGGGCGGGCGTTGTTCCGCGGCGGCCTGCCGGTCCGAGGCGCCGGTCGCGCCGTCGTGGAGGCCGAAGGCCAGCAGGGCGAGCACGAACCCGGCCCAGCGCGCGGACCGGCGCCGTGGTCTCGCGTTCATGCCGGTACTATAGCGAGGACGCGGGGACCTCTCCAAACAAATGCCCCCGCGGCGCGCAGGCGACGGGCTCGCGAGTCGGGGCGGTCGTTCGACGGGGCCGACGACCCGCCGGCGGGCCGCAACTCACGACCCCGGTTACCATTTTTCACCGACGCCGGCATTGACATCGTCTCCCCCCGGCCCGTATAGTAGGCGTGACCCGCGGGCTCGCCATCCGGCGGGGAACCCAAGTGCCGACCGCCGACGACGTCCGCCACCACGAGACCCGGCTGGCCCGGGAGCCCAGCTCCCAGGCCTTCGCCGCCCTCGCGGAAGCGTACCGGCGAGCCGGGCGCGTCGACGAGGCGATCGGGGTCTGTCGCCAGGGGCTCGAGCGCTACCCCGGGTACTCGACGACGCGGTTCATCCTCGCCAAGGCCTTTCTGGACCGCGATGACCCGGGCGCGGCTTGCACGGAGGTCGAGCGCTTTCTCCAGGGCGAACCCGACCACGAGCCCGCCCTGCGGCTCGGGGCGGAGTGTGCCCTGCGCCTGGCGGATCCGCTCGGGGCGTTGCGCCACCTGCGAGGGCTCGCCGCGCTCGACCCCGACGATCGCGGGACCCAGGGCCAGCTGCGCGCCCTCGAGGTCGGAGTGGGTCGCAGCCGCGCGAGCCCCGAGGCCGGCGGTCTCTGGCCGCTCCTCGTCGACGATACGTATGCCACCGTGACGTTCGGCGACCTGTGCGTCGCCCAGGGGCTCCTGGACGAGGCCACGGCGATCTTCAGCCGCATCGTCCTCCGGACCCCCAACCACGAAACGGCCCGCGCGCGCCTGGTCGATGTCGGTCGCGCGAGAGCGCAGGCGCGGCGGTCTCGAGGGTAGGGATGCAGGTCTCCACCGCGGAGTTCCGCCGGGGCCTCAAGATCGAGGTCGACGGCAACCCGTACACCGTCGTAGATTTCCAGCACGTCAAACCGGGCAAGGGGGGGGCGTTCGTCCGCACGAAGCTCAAGCACCTGCGGCTCGGCACGGTCGTCGACCGCACGTTCCGCTCCGGTGAGAAGTTCGAGCTCGTGGACTTCGAGCAGAAGCCCATGCAGTTCCTCTACCGTGACGACCGCTTCCACTTCATGAGCCTCGAGACGTACGAGCAGGTCGCTCTGACGCCGAACGAAGTGGGCGACACCGCCGACTACCTCAGGGAGACCATGGAGGTCGAGGTGCTCTCCATCAAAGGGGCGCCGGTCGGGGTGGAGCTGCCGACGTTCGTCGAGCTGCGGGTCGTGAAGACGGAACCGGGGGTGCGGGGCGACACGGCGGCCGGCGGATCCAAGCCCGCGACGCTCGAGACCGGAGCCGTCGTGTCGGTGCCGCTCTTCATCGACGAGGGCGACGTCCTCAAGATCGATACCCGGACGGGGACCTACATCGAGCGCGTCGCCTGAGAGCCCAGCGTGAACATCAAGGAGATCCGAGCTCTCCTGGACCTGCTCCGCGAGTACGGCCTGACGGAGGTCGAGGTGGAGCGGGGCGGCGACCGGGTTCGGCTCCGCCGGGAGCTGGTGGCGGCTCCGGCGGCGACGCCGATCCCGCCCGCGGGGACGGCGGCGATGCCCGCGCCGGCGGCGCCGGCCACCGAGCCCGTCCGCGAGGGCCGCCAGGCCCTGATCACGGTCGAGGCCCCGATGGTGGGGACGTTCTATCGGGCGCCGTCTCCGGATGCGGAGCCCTACGTGCGGGAAGGCGACCTCATCAAAGAGGGCCAGGTGCTGTGCGTCATCGAGGCGATGAAGCTGATGAATGAGATCGAGTCCAAGGTCTCGGGCCGCGTCATCCGCATTCTCGTCGAGAATGGCCAGCCCGTGGAATACGGCCAGCCCCTCTTCCTGATCGAGCCGTAATGTCTTGATGTTCTGTCGATCCTGCTGGGCGAACCTTCCGGATGGCGCCATCCGGTGCCCTCGGTGTCAGGGCGATCCCTCCGCCCCGCCGCCGGTCGCGGGCGCGCCGGCCGCGGCGGGATCCCGGGGGACGCCCTCGGCCTCGGTCAAGCCGAGGGTCGACCGCATGACGCGGCTCAACGGGCTGCTGGCGACGTTGCTCCTCGTCCTGGTCGCCGGTCCGCCCGCCGTCCGATGGGCGCTGGAGCGCTGGGTCGCCCCGCCCGCGCCGCCGCGCCCGCTCGCGGCGCGTCAGCCCCCGCGGCCCCCCGTGGCCACGTCGGCACCAGCCCCGGAGCTCGCCCCGAGCGTGCCGGCCGAAGGACCGGACGCCGCGCTGGCTCGGGAGGCGTACACGCTCTACCAGGAGGGCCGGGTGGCCGAAGCCTGCGAGCGCTACCGCGTGCTGGTGGCCCGGATGGAGAGCGAGGAAGCCCGGCGCAACCTCGGGTCGTGCCTGGCGCGGCTCGGCCGGGACGCCTACGAGGCGAACCGGACCGAGCTGGCGGTCCAACACTATCAGCGCGCGATCGAGGCGGATCCGGGGACGCCCGGCCTCCGGGCTGCGCTCGCGACGGCGCACGTCAAGGCTCAGAACCTCGCCGGGGCCCAGGCCGTGCTCGAGCGCGGGGTGCGGACCTTCCCGGACGATGCCGAGCTGCTCTATCTCTTGGCCGAGGTGCAGGAGCGCCAGGGCCGGACCCGTGACGCGGCCGAGTCGCTCCGCCGCCTCCTCGGGACTCACCCCGAGCACGCCCGCGGGCGGGCGCTCCTCGCCGTCGTCGAGCGCGAGCAGAAGGTCGAACGGGATTACTGGACTCAGGAGAGCCAGCACTTCCTGGTTCGCTACGAAGGGGCGACGGGCCTCGACCTGGCGCGGTCGGTGGTCGACCTGCTCGAGCAGGCCTACGACTCCATCGGACGCGATCTGCGCGTGTTCCCCCCGGACCGCATTCAGGTTGGGATCTACTCGGCCGAGGTGTTGGAGGAGTTCCTCGGCGTGCCCGGGCACTACGTGCGCGGCGCGTTCGACGGCCGGAAGATCCGCCTGAACCTCGCCGAGTCGGCCACCTATGCGAACGATCTCTCCCGGCTCGTCCGGCACGAATATGCGCACCTGATCATCCATCAGGCGTCGAAGGGCCGCGCCCCGACCTGGGTCCACGAGGGCCTGGCGCAGGTCATGGAGCCCCGCACCGCGGCGCGCTCCCTGCGGGTCAACCTCCCCCGGGAGGTCGTGACCCTGGGCGGGATCGAGCGGCTCCGCCGATCCCCGAGCGCTCGGGAGCGCCTCGCAGGCTACATCCTGACCCACGTGGCCGTGGAGTATCTGCTCGACCACGGCGGGCTCGGCAAGATGCGCGAGTTCCTGGCCCGGCTCGGGGAGGGCGAGCCCATCGAGACGGCCCTGCGTCAGAGCTTCGGGATCGGGCTGGATGAGGTGGAGGCCCGGCTCCTCGCGGTGGCCGGTCGGGGCTGACGAGAGTGACGGTCGAGCGCCGTGTTCGGTAAGATCCTCATCGCCAACCGCGGCGAGATCGCGCTGCGGATCCTCCGGACGTGCCGCGAGATGGGCATCCGGACCGTGGTCGCCCACTCCAAGGCCGACACGAATTCGCTGCCGGTCCTGCTCGCCGACGAGAGCGTGTGCATCGGCCCCGAGGAGAGCGCGCAGAGCTACCTGAACATCCCGAGCCTCATCTCGGCGGCCGAGGTCACGGACGCGGAGGCGATCCACCCCGGGTACGGGTTCCTGGCCGAGAACGCGGCGTTCGCGGAGATCTGCCGGGCCTGTTCGATCCGGTTCATCGGACCGAGCCCCGAAGCGATCCGGCTGCTCGGGGACAAGGTGCAGGCTCGCGAGCTGGCGCGGAAGACCGACGTCTCGCTGCTCCCGGGGAGCGAGGGGGCGCTCCGAGACGAAGCCGACGCCCGGGCGTGCGCCGCCGAGATCGGCTTCCCGGTGCTCCTGAAGGCGGCGATGGGCGGGGGCGGGCGCGGGATGCGGATCGTTCGCGACCCCGAGAGCCTGGTGGCGTCCGTCCAGACGTGCCAGAAGGAGGCCGCGGCGGCGTTCGCGTCGTCCGAGATCTTCGTCGAGAAGTACGTGGAGGGTGCCCGGCACGTCGAGGTCCAGGTGCTCGCCGACGCGCACGGGAACCTGATCCACCTCGGCGAGCGCGAGTGCTCGATCCAGCGGCGGTACCAGAAGCTCCTGGAAGAGTCGCCGTCGCCGGCCGTCACCCCGGCGATTCGCCGCGCGCTGACAGCCGCGGCTCTCCGGCTCTGCCGGGCGGCCGGCTATGAGAGTGCCGGCACCGTGGAGTTCGTCCTGGACGGGGAAGGGCGCTTCTACTTCCTCGAGATGAACACGCGCATCCAGGTCGAGCACCCGGTGACCGAGATGGTGACCGGCATCGACCTCGTCCGCGAGCAGATCCGCATCGCGGCGGGGGAGCCGATGAGTCTCACGCAGGAGACAGCGGCCTGCCGGGGACACGCGATCGAGTGCCGGATCACGGCCGAGGATCCCGTGACGTTCACGCCCAACCCCGGTCGCATCTCGACCTACCTCCCGCCCGGCGGCCTCGGCGTCCGCGTGGACAGCCACTGCTTCGGAGGGTACACGATCCCTCCCCATTATGACTCCCTCGTGGCGAAGGTCATCGCGCACGGCGCCGACCGGGCGGAGGCGATCGCCCGGATGCGGCGTGCGCTCAGCGAGTTCCTGCTCGAGGGTATCAAGACCACGATCCCGTTTCACGCCCGGCTCCTCCAGGATCCGCGGTTCGTCGAGGGCGCCTACTCGACGACGTTCCTCGAGACCCACATCTGACGGTGCGCGAGCGCCGACCGCCGCTGGACCTCTACGTCATCCTGGATCCGGCGGCCTCGGGCGGGCGCGATCCCGTCACGGTCGCGGACGCGGTCCTCGCCGCTGGCGCGCGCTGGGTCCAGCTCCGGGACAAGACGGCCTCGACGCGCGCCCTCGCGGGGCTGGCGCGGTGCGTCGGCGCGCGCGTGCGGGCGGCCGGCGGGGTGTTCATCGTGAACGACCAAGCCGAGGCGGCCGCCGCCGACTTTAGCGAGGTGATACGCCGCAATCCCGAT
>CAZDYT010000316.1:274-5194 GCA_964509395.1 uncultured bacterium | reverse complement strand
GCCCCGAGCGCGCACCCGGAGCCCGGGGCCGCGCCCGGGCCGATGACCACGTTCTTCCCCAGCCGACACCCGGGGCCGATCACGACGGGCGCGCGCAGCCGGACGGTCGAGTGCAGCTCGGCGCCCGGATCGAGCCAGCCCTCCTGGACGCGACGCCCGGGCGGCGTCACGCGGGTCTGGACCAGGCGATCCAGGAGATCCTGGTGGGCCTGGAGGTACTTCGCGGCCGTGCCGATGTCGAGCCAATACGCGCGCGGCACGTGACCCAGAAAGCTCATGCGGCGCTCGAGCAGCATCGGGAAGAACTCGCGCTCCATCGAGTAGGGCCGCCCCTTGGGAATGAGATCGAGCAGCTCCCGCTCCAACACGTAGATGCCGGCATTGACCGTGTTCGTCGTCACCTCGTCCCAGCCCGGCTTTTCCAGGAACCGATGCACCCGGCCGTCCGGCTTGAGCTCGACGAGCCCGTACGCGGTCGGGTTCTCGACGGGCGTGAGGTAGATGCTCGCCTTCGCCCCGCGCGCCTCGTGGGCCGCGAGCATCGCCCCGAGGTCCAGGTCGGTCAGGACGTCGCCGTTCAGCACGACGACGCGGCCGGCGACCAGGTCGGCGGCATTCCGCACCCCGCCGGCGGTCCCGAGGGGTTCCGCCTCCACCACGTAGCGGAGCCGGACCCCGGCAGCGCTGCCGTCCCCCATGACGGCCCGGATGACCTCCGGCATGTGCGAGACGGAGACGATGACGTCGGCGATGCCGTACGCCGCGAGGAGCGCGAGCTGATGGTGCAGGAACGGCACGTTGAGGAGCGGGACGACCGGCTTCGGGCGGTTGAGGGTGAGCGGCCGCAAGCGCGTGCCGTGGCCCCCCGCGAGAATCACCGCCTGGAGCGGCATCACCGGTCTCGGCGGGGGGCTCTGCCCCCCATCCGAACCGCCGCCACCGACGTCACGCTCCGGCGCAACCGGGGGGCCCTCGTCGACGCCGCCTACCGCGCGACGCTGCCCGACCCGCCGGCCGCCGGGGGAGTCCAGTCCTCCGCTTCCGAGATCAGCATGACCGGGATGTCATCGCGGATCGGGTAGGCCTTCCGGCACGCGGGGCAGATGATTCGCGCCTCCTCGAACAGGAGGTCGCCCTTGCAGGCGGGACAGGCCAAGATCGCCTTCAGCTCTTCGTCGATCATACCGACCCTCCGACGCTCGGGATGAAGCGAGGCTGAACGGCCTCCTCACCCTGCCCGCTCCCCCGGCGGGGGAGCGGCGGATTTGAGCGCCGCTCGGAACCACTCGATGGTCTTCTGCAGGCCCTCGTCCACATCGACGCGCGGCTCCCAGCCCAGCAGCGTGCGGGCGCGCGTGATGTCCGGTTGACGGACCCGGGGATCGTCCCGGGGCAAGGGCATGAACACGATGGGGCTCGCGCTGCCGGTCAATCGGAGAATCTGCTTGGCCAGCTCGATGAGCGTCATCTCCCGAGGATTCCCGAGGTTGACCGGCTCGTGGACCGGCGCCTGCATGAGGCGCCAGATGCCCTCCACGAGGTCGCTGATGTACATGAACGAGCGCGTCTGCGAGCCGTCGCCGTAGACGGTCAGGGGCTCGCCGGTCAGCGCTTGCCGGATGAAGTTCGGGATCGCCCGCCCGTCGTTCATCCGCATCCGCGGCCCGTAGCTGTTGAAAATGCGGGCGATCCGCGTGTCCAGCCCATGGGAGCGGTGGTACGCCATGGTCATGGCCTCGGCGAAGCGCTTCGCCTCGTCGTAGACGCCCCGCGGACCCACCGGGTTCACGTTCCCCCAGTAGTCCTCCCGCTGGGGGTGCACGAGGGGGTCGCCGTAGACCTCCGAGGTCGAGGCGAGGAGGAACCGCGCGCGTTTGTCCTTCGCCAGCCCGAGCGCCTTGTGGGTGCCGAGGGCGCCGACCTTGAGCGTGGGGATCGGGAGCTGCTGGTAGTCGACCGGGCTCGCGGGGCTCGCGAAGTGGAGGACGTAGTGGAGCCGGCCGGCGACGTAGATGTAGTTGGTGACGTCGTGCTTGATGAAGGTAAAGCGCGGGGAGCGGAGGTGATCGATGTTGTCGGTGGTGCCCGTCAGCAGGTTGTCGAGGCAGACGACCTCGCAGCCTTTCCCCAGGAGGAACTCCGAGAAATGGGAGCCGATGAAGCCGGCTCCGCCGGTCACCAGAATACGCATGAACGCTAGCCGGGGTAGGCGGGCTTGCGGCCGATCGAGTGGTACTCGAACCCGAGCCTCCGCATCCGCTCCGGCTCGTAGATGTTGCGCCCGTCGAAGATGAGCGGCCGGCGCATGACCCCGCGGAGCCGCTCGAGGTTCAGGAGCTTGAACTCGTTCCACTCGGTCACGATCGCCAGCGCGTCCGCCCCCTCGGCGGCCTCGTAGGAGGACTGGCAGTACTCCACGCTCGGCGGCAGCAGCGCCCTCGCCTTCCCCGTCGCGGCGGGATCGTAGGCGCGCACCCGCGCCCCGCCCTCGAGGAGGGCGCCGATCACCTCGATGCTGCGCGCCTCGCGCATGTCGTCGGTCTTCGGCTTGAACGCGAGCCCCAGGACGGCGATCACGCGGTCGTCGAGCGGATCCAGCACCTTCCGGATGAGGGTGACGAAGCGCTGGGCGCGCTCCCGATTGATCTCCACCACCGAGCGGAGCAGGCGGAAGTCGTACCCGAGGCTGGCGGCCGTCTGGACCAGGGAGTCGGTGTCCTTGGGGAAGCACGATCCGCCGTATCCCAGCCCCGGGTGCAGGAACGCCGGGCCGATGCGCGGGTCCAGCCCCATCCCCTTCACGACCTGCGTCACGTCCGCGCCGGCCAGCTCGCAGAGGTCGGCGATGGCGTTGATGAACGAGATCTTGCTGGCGAGGTACGCGTTCGAGGCATACTTGATCATCTCCGCCGAGTGCACGTCCGTGATGATCATGGGCCGCTCCAGCGGGGCGTACAGCTCCAGGAGCGTCATCGCGACCTGCTGGTTCGGCGCGCCGATGACGATGCGGTCGGGCCGGAGGGTGTCCTCGATCGCCGAGCCCTCGCGCAGGAACTCCGGGTTCGAGACCACGTCGAAGTCCACCGGACGCCGGCGGTTCCGGGCGATGAGGTCCCGGACGAGATCGCAGGTCACCACGGGCACCGTGGACTTGTTCACGATGACATTGTAACGCTAGAGCGTGCGCGCGATGCCGAGCGCGACCTCCTCCACGGCGGAGAGGTCCGACTCGCCGGTGGCCTTCGGCGGCGTCCCCACCGCGATGAAGACGATGTCCGAGCGCCGCACGGCCTGCGCGAGGTCGGTGGTGAAGCCGAGCCGCCCGTCGGCCACGTTCCGGTGGACGAGCTCCTCGAGGCCGGGCTCGTAGATCGGCATCTGCCCGGCGCGGAGCATCTCGACCTTCTCGACGTCCTTGTCCACGCAGATGACGTCGTTGCCGAGGTCGGCGAAGACCGCCCCCGTGACGAGCCCGACGTAGCCCGTTCCCACCACCGCGATGTTCATGGAGTCCGCCTCGTCGAGAGGATCACAGCCAGCCCATTATGATACCGAAAGGTCGCTCGGCACTGCAAGGTTAGCCAGGAACGGCACATAATCTGGCGCCTTGAGCGGCCGGTCCGCGGGGCCTGCCGCGGCGAACCGCCCCACGGGGCTCGCTCCCGCACGAGCGCGGGGTGAGCGGTCCGCGTCACCAGGCACAGGCATCCCGGCGGCGGGTCGCGGTGCGCTCCGCGCCCGTGGGGTGCCCCGTTCGCCGCGTCACCCGCGGACCTCCGTCGCCGCGACGTCCACGGGGCGCTCCCCGACGGGCGTCGCCGACACCGGCGTGACCCGCGGGAGGAAGAACGTCGCCCCGAGCCCGATGAGCGTCGCGCCCACCCCCAGCCAGAACACGACGCCGATCTCGCCGACGAACGCCGCGGCCAGCGGGGGCGGTAGCGTCCGGGCGCCGTGGCCGAGACCCGCCACCTGGAGGCCGAGCCGCGCGGTCAGGACCGCGCCCATCGCCGCCACCCCGAGGGTCGCGCCGATGTTCCGGAAGAAGAGGAGCGCGGAGGTCGCGATGCCCCGTTGCCCGCGACGGACGAGCGTCTGGACCGCCACGATCAGGGTGATCGAGGAGAGTCCCATGCCCACCCCTACCCCGGTGCACGCGGCCATGAGGAGATTCCACGGCGCGTCCGGCCGCGCGGCCAGCCCGACGTACCCGCCCGCCATCACCGCCATCCCCAGGACGGAGAGCCACCAGAAGCCCAGGACGTTCACGAGCAGACCCGCGGCCAGCCCTCCGAGCGACCAGCCGCCGCTCATCGTCATGAGCGAGAGCCCCGCGGTGGTGGCGTCGGTCCCCCGGCCCCACTGGATCAGGAGCGGCACGTGGACGAGGGCACCGAACATCGCCGCGCCAGCGAAGAACCCCGCCGTGCACGCGACCACGAAGGGGGACTCGCGGAACAGCTCGAGCGCCAGCAGGGGGTCCGGTGACCCCCGCTCGATCCGGACGAACGCCGCCAGGCACGCGAGACCGATCAGGGCGGCGATCACCCGCCCCGGGGCGAAGAGGTCGTGGCGGGCGCCCTCCTCCGGCTGAAGGAATGCGAAGAGGACCGCGGTCACGCCGACGAGGAAGAGGGCCGTCCCCCGGAGGTCCAGGCGGCGGCCGGAGACGCCGGTCGCGGTCTCGCGGAGGCCCGCCAGGACCAGGAGCGCCACCACGGCGCCCAGCGGCGGGTTCATGTTGAACACCCAGCGCCAGCTCCAGTGGTCCACGATCACCCCGCCCAGGAGCGGGCCCGCGATGCTGGCGAGCCCCCACACGGCCGAGATGAGCCCCTGCATCCGCCCGCGGCGCGCCCCGGGGAAGAGGTCGCCGAAGATGATGAGGGAGAGCGCCAGGAACCCGCCGGCCCCGATGCC
>CAZDYT010000316.1:0-264 GCA_964509395.1 uncultured bacterium | reverse complement strand
ATCAGCACCAGCATGGAGGGCGCGGCGCCGGCGACGAGCGAGCCCACGCAGAAAACGCCGACCGCCGCGAGGAACGGCCCCCGGCGCCCGAGGCGATCCGACACCCCGCCGAACACCGGCATGACCGCCGTCGAGGCCAGCATGTACGCCGAGAACACCCAGGGGTAGAGCGACACTCCACCCAGGGTGGCGATCACGGTGGGCATCGCCGTGCCGACGACGGTGGAATCGAGCGCGGCGAGGAGGACGCCGAGCTGGACAGCC
>CAZDYT010000315.1:0-5204 GCA_964509395.1 uncultured bacterium | reverse complement strand
GCCGTTGGGCGCCTGCTTCCCCCAGCGGCTGAGGGACGCGACCACGTCCTCGCTGGTCATCTCCTTACCGTTGTGGAACTTGACGCCCTGCCGGAGCCTGAAGGTATAGGTCAGGCCGTCTCTGGAGACCGTCGGCATGCCCTCGGCCAGCATGGGAATCGGCCGCCGGCCCTCGTCGAGCGTGTAGAGCCCCTCGTAGAGGTGGTTGGTGATGATGTCGGTGATGGCCGCCGTCGTCCAGTGGAGGTCGAGCGACGGCGGCTCGCCCAGGGTGCCGACACGGAGCACGCCCCCCTTCTTGGGGGTTTGGGCGACCCCGGGCCCGACCAGGACCAGCGAGAGGGCGACGGCGGCACCGACGAGCGTTCGGATCGCGGGGCGTGTCATGCTGCACCTCCCAAGTGGGCACGCGTCTCGGCTTCCCTCCTCCCGCAGAGGGGAAAAGGCAGACTACTTCTCCAGCCAGACGTTGTAGAAGCGCGGCCGCTCGGTCTTGTCGTTGAAACCCTTCACCGTCTTCCGCATTGCCCGCAAGCCGTGGAGATCCCCGTAGCGGATGGAAGGCACCTTCTCGTACCAGAGCCGGGTCTGCTGCTCCCACAGGGCACGGCGCTTCTTCGGGTCGGTCTCCCGCGCCAGCTCCTGCTGGACCTTCTGGATCTCTTCGTCACACGTCCACCCCGCCCAGCTACAGCTCAGGATGCCCGCGTGCGTCGGGTCGTACTGCGCCCCCATGCCGATCCCTGTGGTGAAGACATCGTACTCTTTCGGATTGAACCGCCGCTGCGAGAGCGTGGCCCAGTCCATGATCTGCAGATCGATGTTGAAGCCCACGTCCTCGAGCTGTTGCTTGGACAGCACGGCGAAGTCGTACATCCACTTGTACTCCTTCGTCGTGATGAACCGGATCGGCTCGCCCTTGTACCCGGCCTCTTTCATGAGCCGCTTGGCCTTCTCGGGATTGCGTTCGTTGTACGGCAGCCCGGCGATCTTCGTGTGCCACTCCGGGATTTCCTCAAACACCAGGCTCGGGTCCAGGCGGTAGAACTCGGGCTTGCCGCCGGCCACGTTCCGCATGATCGGCTCGATGTCGATCGCGGCCTGCCACGCCTGCCGCAGCTTCTGGTTCGTCATCAGGCCTTCCCTCTTGTTGAACACCGCGATGAGCCAGAAGTAGGGCCTGGCAACCAGCGTACGGACGTTCGCGTTCTGCGCCAGGCGGTCGTACTGGTCGAGGCTCAGGTCGTCGGCGAAGTCCAGCTCGCCCGTCTCCACCTGGGCCGCCCGCGTGGCCACGTCCGGGACCGGGATCCAGCGGACCTCGTCAAGGTAGGCGATCTTCGCGCCGCCGTAGCCGGTCGGCCTCTCGCTCCGCGGCTTGTAGTCGTCGAACCGGACCATCCGGACATACTGGTCGGGCTTCCACTCGGCGACCTTGAACGGACCGGTCCCGACGTACTCACCCACCTTGGTCTGCGGGAACTTCTCGGCGATCTCCTTCGGGTAGATCGCCGCGAAGTTGTTCGGGATGGCCAGCGTCAGCACGACGACGGGCGACCTCTCCTTGAGCCTCAGCTCGACCGTGTACCTATCCACCGCCCTGAAGTCGGCCACCTGGGCGAACAGCGTCTTGCCGTGGATCGCCAGCTTCGCCCAGCGGCTGATAGACGCGATCACGTCCTCGGAGGTCAGCTCCTTGCCGTTGTGGAACCGGACCCCCTGCCGGAGCCTGAAGGTGTAGGTCAGGCCGTCCTTCGAGACCGCCGGCATGCTCTCGGCCAGCATCGGGATCGGTCGGTTGTCATCGTCCAGGCTGTAGAGCCCCTCGTAGATGTGGTTGGTCAGCGTCTCGGCGAGCGCGGTCGTCGACACATGAGGGTCGAGGGCGGGAGGCTCGCCGAGATTGCCGACGCGGATCACCCCGCCCTTCCTGGGGGCCTGGGCGAACCCGGGCGCGGCCACTGCCAGGCCGACGGCGACGAGGGTCACGAAGAGCGTCCGGAGCGTGTGGCGTGTCATGCTGCACCTCCGAGGCACTGTGCCTCTTCCGCTTCCCCCGCGGAGGCAGAGGAGAGGGTGAGGAGTCCTTCGTAAATCTCCGCTAGTCCTTCGGGCGGTGGTACTCGACCCGGAACCGTCGCGCCGGAGGGTCGTTATGGTGGTCGATGTAGTCTTCGAAGCGGACGGCCGGCAGGCCGGTGCGCTCGAACTCGCTCAGCTCGTCCTTGGTGAGGGGCCAGGGCAGGCTCCCGGGGTCTTCATCCGGGTCGCGCCCGCGCGCGAGCACGAGCAGCGTGCCGCCGGGAGCCAGAAGCTGCGCGATGGATTGTACCGCCCGCCTCCGTAGCCCGCCCGTGAGCACCTGGACCGTAAACGCCTCCAGCACGAAGTCGAAGGCCCGCCGCCACCTCTCCGGCGGGGCGAGGACATCGGCGACCACGTATTGAACTCGCGACGTGGGGAACCGCCGCCGACACCAGTCGATCGCCGTGGGGGCGATGTCGAAGGCAACCACCTCGAACCCGAGCCGGGCGAGCTCCTCGGCATCATCTCCCACGCCGCAGCCGACGACGAGGGCCTTCTTGCCGATCCGAGCGAGCCGCTCCGGGCTGACCCACTCGAGCAAGGCCCGATTCGGCCGCAGATCCGTCCATGGGATCGCGCCGGCGTCTCCGCGCGCGGTCGCGTAGAGCGGCTCGAACCACCCGGTCGCGTCCCCTCGGTCCAGGAACTCCCGGGCGATCCCTCTCGCCCGGCGCCGCGCTTGCTCCCGAGCTTCCTCCGCGGTATGCCGGATCTGCTGCGCATGCTCTTCGGCATGCTCCGCGGCCCGGCGCGCCAGGAACTCGATGCTCATCTCCCCCAGCTCCGGATGACGACCTGTCCGGGTCCACTGGTCGTCGGGCAACTCGCTGAGGAGCCCCGCGATCTGCCGGTGCTCGGCGACGATCATCCGGGCGAGCTGGTCGGCGGCGGGCCGCCGGTCCATCGCGGCCCGGCGGTGGGCCGGCTCGTCGTAGTCCGCGAACACCGGGGCGCTCTCGTACAGCAGGCGCCGGATGCGCAGGCCGTGGACCATGACGACCACGTCGCGAAGATGGACGAGCGTCTCCAGCACTGACCACTCACCCTCGCGTGGGAACACGCCGTGCTTGCCGGGCGCTACGGTCTCGACCGCCTGGCGGACTTCGTCGGCGGACGCACGAATGCGCTCGATGATGGCTCGATGCTCGGCCGCCAGTGTCATTCACGTCCTCCGCAACCCCGAGCCGGCGCCGCCGCGCAACCCCGCCGCTCTCACCCCTTGGGCCACCTACGCACCGCCCCATCCGGAGCGGGCCCATCCTCAGGTCGCGCCGGGGTCCCCGTCAAGGGGGGGCATCCCGGTCCAGCGGACCTGAGGGCGTGGCCCCTCCTCACTGGCGGAGCGGCGACCGGCGCGTCACCGGCGAGGCCGCCGGCCGGGACGCCGGCCGCCCTCGGCGCGGTCGAGGACCCCGCCCCAGCGGGCGAGAAAGGCGGTGACGAAGCCCTGCGCTTGCTGCGGCTCCACGGCGAGCGGGGCGAGAGCCATGGCGACGGTCAGGGCGATGTGGTAGCCATCGGAGCGGGAGGCGACCGCGCGGCGGTAGGCGGGGTGGGCCGCATTGACCCAGACCGTGGACTCGACAAGCCGGCCGAGCTCCAGGTCCTCGGGCCGGCTCTCGAACCGGATCGCCAGGGTATAGCGCCCCGGACGCCTGGGCCCGCGCTCCCCGGGCATCGCCGGTCCGCCGGGGAGGGGCGCGGCGGGCTTGGGTCGTTCCGGTTCCGGCGGCGCCGGGGGCTCGGGCCCCCGCGGGCCCCGCGCCTCCGCGGGCGCCGCCACGGGCTCCGGGGTCGCCCCCTCGGCGGCGGCAGGCTCCTCCGGCGCGCCGAGAACCAGGGCGCCCGAAGGGACCGGGACGACCTCGAGCTGCTGACCCGGACGCCCCATGGGCAGCCGCGCCTGCCCCCCGGCCTGCCGCTCGACGAGCGTCGCGAGGAGCGGGAACTCCTCCGCCAGGTCCACGAGCACCGTCTGCAGCTCGCGCTCGACGGGACGGGCCCGCCGGCGCGCCTCCTCCGTCCGGTCGCGCGTGTCGCCCCAGACGGCGAACTGCGCCGAGACGGCCTCCTGAATGGCCTTGCGATAGGCGAGGTACGTCGCCCCTCGGGGCCCGGTGCGGATGAAGTCGGCCTTGTTCAGGGTGAGGCACCCGGCGAGCCCGGGCACCTCGATGAGGCCGCTCACCCGGTCGGGCGCTGCGGGCGAGAGGCCGAGCCAGTCCCAGCCCCGCTTGATGATCTTCCCGAGGGTGCTGATGGCGACCCCGCGCTCCGCCTCGGGGAGCGGGTCCCCGGTCCGGATCAGGTAGCCGACGGCCGTGGGCTTGCGCTTCCGGCCCACGCGGATGGCCAGCGGCGCACGGCCGGCGCCCGGGGTCTGCCGCGGGAGCTCGCGCTCGTTGACCGCGAAGCGCACGCCGCCGGGATAATGGGGCGCCAGGCACGCGTCGAACGCGCTGTCGAGCAGAGGCTCGAAGTGCCGCTCGATGCACGCCGCGAGGAAGCCTCCGTCGAGGAGCGGCGAGAGGGGGTTGCGGAGCCTCAGGCGGACAGCCGTCCCGTGCTCCGCCACGAGCCCGGGAGGGGGGATCCGCCGCCAGGGCGCGCGCTGGCGCGAGGCCAGGTGCCAGGTGGAGGCCACGTGCGTCTTCCCGCGCCGCGTCTCGGTGAACACCTCCTCGCACGCGAGCAAGCCGAGCTTGATGCCGACGCCGGCAAAGCCGATCCCCTGGCCGCGGGTCTTCGTGGTCGCGGCGATGTCGTGGTAGCGGACCAGCTCGCGTCGCGCCATGCCCGCGCCATTGTCCACGACGGTCAGCGTGGCACCCGCGGGGTCGCTGGCGAAGGACACGCGCGTCGCCCCCGAATCGAGGGAGTTGGCGACGATCTCCGTGAGGATGGTCTCCTCGAGGGCGCCGGGGTACGCATCCCGCAGGTCCTCGAGGAGATGGAGGAGGTCGACCCGCGTCTCACCCACGAGGTCAGCCGAGCGCCGGCCGGGCCCCGGCCCACGGGCGGGCGCGCTCGAAGGCCGCGGCGGCGCGCAGGACCGTCACGTCGTCGAAGCGCCGCCCGACGATCTGGAGCCCGACGGGGAGCCCGTCCCGGCTGAAGCC
>CAZDYT010000314.1:0-5205 GCA_964509395.1 uncultured bacterium | reverse complement strand
CACCTGATCCTGGTCCACAACCACCCCTCCGGCGACCCGACGCCGTCGAAGGAGGACATCCACCTGACCCGGCAGCTCGTCGAGGGCGGGCGCCTCCTCGGGCTTCGGATCCACGATCACGTGATCATCGGCCAGGGGCGCCACGTGAGCCTGGCGCAGCGCGGGTTGGTCTGAACACTCGGAAGGGGGCTTCGAACCCGGCGCCGAGAGGCAGCGTGGGCAATGCCCCCGCTCGGAGCGCTTCGGCCAGGCGCGCGTCGGCCGCGCGCGAGTGATCGGCGGCACATCGCTGCCGTCAGCCGCCGCCGCGCAGGGCGGCGACGCGGCGGAGCCCGCGCGACTCGAGGATGGCCAGCAGCGCATCGCCCATTCGACGCGGAAGCGTAGGGCCGCGGGTGATGAAGGCGGTGAAGTAGCTCACGGCGTCGGCCCCCGCCTCGATCGCGGCCACGGCCTTCCCGGGCGTGTCGATGCCGCCGGTGGCGATCAGGCCGAGCCGGGGACCGAGCATGCGGCGAAGCTCGCGGACGGTGGCCAGGACGTCTTCGAAGAGGGCCGGCCCCGAAAGTCCGCCCGCGCCCTGGGAGAGCCGGGGCTCGACGACCCGGCGGGTGTTGCCGAAGTTCACGACCTCGATGCCGGCGTCCAGGACCGCCGGCACGATGGCCTGGCGGTTCTCGGCGGGATAGTCGGGCGAGAGCTTCACGATGATGGGCTTCCGGGTGGCGGCCCGGACTGCCTCGAGCATCGCGCGGACGCGCGCCGGGGAGGCAGAGAGCTCGTAGACCAGCCGCGTGTTCGGGGAGGAGATGTTCACCTCCACGAGGTCGGCGAAGGCCTCGAGCTCCTCGACCAACCGCCGGTACTCGTCGGCCGACTCGCCCGCGACGCTGATGATGAGCGGGCAGCGGCGGGGCAGCCGGGGCAGCGCGGCGCGGAACGCCTCGAGGCCCGGGTTCTTGAAGCCGTTGCAGTTGATGAAGCCGGGCCCTTCGGGGGTCGTGATGCGGACGAGGTTCGGCTCGGGATGGCCGGGTCGGGGCGCGACCGGGATGCTCTTGGTCGGCACGGCCCCGAAGCCGAGCGCCATGGCCTTCCGCAGGATGGTCAGGTCG
This sequence comes from uncultured bacterium, assembly GCA_964509395.1. GTDB lineage: Bacteria > Methylomirabilota > Methylomirabilia > Rokubacteriales > DASRDR01 > CAZDYT01. The sequence continues at coordinate 4,090 of CAZDYT010000314.1, read as the reverse complement.
TAGTACATCGACGAGAGGATCACGGGGTTCGGCAGGCGTACGCCGGCCAGCTCGATGGCGAGGTGCGGGTCGTCCCGCCTGAATGCCGAGACGGCTTCGAGCGGGAGCGCGCGGAGCAACGCCTGGCCGACCCGCACGGCCGGACCTTCGGGCAGGCGCGACAGGACCCCCGCCTGAAGGAGCCGGTAGAGGCATTCCGCGACGGGGAGGACCATGGGGCGCGGGCAGGATACAATACGGACATCGAAGTCGCAACCGGGCCCGGACTCGGAGCGGTGGAACGGTGAACGACCCACGGTTCGTCGCGGACGTGATGCTCGGCAAGCTGGCGCGCTGGCTACGGGCCCTCGGCTACGACACCCTCTACTTCCGCGACGCGCCGGACTCCCGACTCCTCGGAATCGCGCTTCGGGAGCGGCGCCGGCTCCTCACCCGCGACGCGGGGCTGGCGGCGCGAGCCGGCGCGGTTGGCCTCCTCGTCCACACCGAGGAGCTCGATGCGCAGCTCCGTGAGGTGATGGAGGCCTGCGGGCTCACCTCCCGCGCGCCGCTGAGCCGATGCCTGGAGTGCAATGGCATCCTCGCCTCCCGCGCGCGCCACGAGGTGTGGGATCGCGTGCCTCCGTACACGCTCGCGACGCAGCGGGAGTTCTGGGAGTGCGAGGGCTGCGGCCGCATCTTCTGGGCAGGCACACACGCGCGCGGCATCCTGAGCCGCCTGCATCCGTATCTCACGTCGCCCCCCGGACCTCCCCGAGACGAGCTACAGGGCGCGACCCGAGACTTCCGCCACCCGTCATCTGACTCTGGGCCGCCGCCCGTGAGAGGCGCCCCGGGCGAGGAGGGCTTTCCCTGAGGCAGGCGGAGAGCGTGGAGCGGCTCCGGAAGGCCGGCCAGGTCGGGTCGTGCGCGCGCGAAGGCGAGCCCGACAGTCGAGCCCGTGGTCGTTGGCTACTCGATCACCCGGTCCGCGTGATCACGCCGGCGCCGCTGGCCGCTCAATACCAGCGCTCGGGTTCGGGATAGACGCCCGTCCGGACCTCGTCGGCAAATCGGCTGAGTGCCCCGACGGCGATCTCGCCTAACGCCACGTACTCTTTCGCGCAGCTCGGATGGACCGGGCCGAAGTTCAGTCCGAGCAGATCGTTCAAGATGAGGACCTGGCCGTCGCAGTGCGGGCCGGCGCCGCTCGAGATCGTGGGGATGGCGAGTGTCTCGGTGATCCGCTTCCCCAGGAAAGCCGGCATCATCTCGAGCGTGACCGCAAACGCCCCCGCTTCCTGGAAGGCCAGGGCGTCGTCGAGGATCTGGTCGGCCTCGGTCGGCCTGAGGCCACGCACGACGAACCCTCCGAACCGGTGGATTGACTGGGGCGTTTGCCCGACGTGCCCCATCACGGGGATGCCGGCGGTCACGACGGCCTTGATGGTGGCAACGCTCGCCCGCCCCCCCTCCATCTTGACGGCGGCGGCCCCTCCCTCCTGGAGAAAGCGCCCCGCGTTCCTGATCGCCGTTTTCAGGGAGGGCTGGTACGACAGAAACGGCATGTCTGCAATCACGAGCGCGCTGGGGCGTGCCCGCACCACGGCCTTCACGTGATGGAGCATTTCGTCGAGCGTGATGTTGAGCGTCTCGTCGTAGCCCAGGGCGACCTGGGCCAGCGAGTCCCCGACCATGGCAATGTCGACGCCCGCGCGATCCACCAGGACGGCGGTGGGGAAGTCATAGCAGGTCACCTGCACGATCTTGGGTCCGCGTCCCTTGCGAGCCACGATGTCGGGAGTGGTGACCTTGGGGCGGGTCTCCGCCATTGGCGCACGCTCCTTTCGCCGGTCGGACGCGGCGTGAACCGCGGGTCCTTCCCCAGACGACCTTGACCAGACGGTGCCGACGGAGGCCGGCGGCATGGGCATGGAGCGGAACTGGCCGGACTCTACGCTGCCCCTCGACTGACCGTCAAGCCGCGCCTCCGGGCGACCTCCAAGACCTTCTTCGCAAGGGCACGGGTAGAGAGGGAAGCGGAGTCGGGCATCTCCCCTTGACGAGCGTCAGCGGCGTGTGTAACGCTCAAGGCGCGGACGATTAGCTCAGTTGGCAGAGCACCGGCCTCACATGCCGGGGGTCGCAGGTTCAAGTCCTGCATCGTCCACCAACAACGACACGGACTTACGAGGGGGCGGCCATCGGTCGCCCCTTCGTTTGTCCGAGAAGTGTCCGACTTCTCACCGGCTGGCCCCCTCAGCCGCCTTCGCCAGCGGCACCACGGTCGGCGCCGCCGGCTGCCCGGCGACGTACTCGGCGAGCCGCACGGTCGCGGCCTTGAGGTCTGCCTCGCTCACGATGTTGTAGCGGTCGAAGATGCTGCGCGTCTTGTGGCCGGTGACGGCCATGGCGACGCGCTCCGGCACGCCCGAGCGGATGAGGTTCCGCGCGACCGTCCGCCGGAGGTCATGGAACAGCTTCCCGGGCAGCCCGGCCGCCTGGCAGGCGGCCCACCACGTCTTGCGCCAGTCGCCGACCGGCTGCCCGCCCTTGTGGTGGAAGACGAGCGGGGTGTCCAGGCGCCGAGCCGCGAGCCGCCGGCTGAGCACGTCGCGGAGCGGCGGCGACAGGGGCAGGAGCCGCCCGGTCTTCGTCTTTGACCGCTCGGGGCTCAGCCGCACGACCCCGCCAGCCAGGTCTACCTCGGCCCACGTCAACCGCGTGATCTCCTTCCGGCGCCAGCCCGAGTGATAGCCGAAGTCGAGGATGTCCGCGGAGTCGGCGGGGAGGTGCTCCCGAATGGCGAGGTACTCGGCGTGCTCGAAGAAGCCCTGCCGCGGCGGGCTCTCCTCCAGTCGCCCGGGGAAGGGACGAACACGGCTCAAGAGCCCCGCCTCCCCCGCCAGCCGAACCATGCGGTGGAGCGCCGCCAACTCGCGGTTGACGGTCGCCGGCTTCGCCTTCTCACAGAGTCGCGCGTGCTGGTACGCGCGGAGGCGGTCCGGGGTGATGTCGAGCGCGCGGTCCTCGCCGAAGTAGGCGGCAAGGTGCTTGACCCGAAGCTCGGCGGTCTCGACTGACCGGAGCCCGCGCACTTCGTAGTCCTGGAGGTACACCGCCTTCAAGTCCTCGAACCGGACCCGCTCCTCCTTCGGGCCGACAAACTTCTTGGCCTCGATCTGCCCGAGCCGCGTCTTGAGGAGCCGCCACGCGTCGCCTTCCTTCGTGGAATGGGACGACTCCCGGTACTCGTGGCCGCGCCGCGAGTACGCGATCCAGTAGACGGAGCCGCGCTCGAAGACGCGGCCCATGCCGCGCCCCCGGCGCCGCTCCTCAGCTCGCCCGGCCGCTCGCCCTGCTCCCACCGCTTCCGTCTGCTCGCTCACCGCCGGCCTCCTTTCTTCGGCGCTCGGGGGCGCCGTTCGACAGGGAAGAAGTCTCGAGGTGTGACCCCAAGAGCCGTGGCGAGCTTGTCGAGGGTGGTGACGGTCGGGCTCATCGTGCCGGCTTCGATCCGCTGAATGGTGACATAGGACACCCCGGACCGCTCGCCCAGTTCCCGCAGCGACCACCCGCGCCGCTCTCGCCAAGTCCGCACCAAGAGAGCCACGGCGGTGATGTTAGTAGATACGATAACCGAAGTCAAGGGGGAATTCGCCCCTGTCGCTGGCGGATGTACCGCTCGAGGCCGCGGGCGGAGAAGCGAAGCGTGCGGCCGAGCCGCACGGTGAAGGGGAGCCGGCCGGCCCGGCGGTAGAGCCAGTCCGGGCTCACGGCGAGCATCCCGGCGGCCTCCTCGACGGCGAGCAGCCGGTCCTCGGGGCCCCCCTGCGGGGCGCTGGCGCCGTGCTCGGGCGCCTCGAGGAGCCGGGCGACCAAGACCCCGTGGACGACCGCACACCGCGCCAGGAGCGCCCGGGCGGCCTCGAGGGGCAGCCCCGCGGCCTGGCCCGGCTCGCCCGCCAGCTCGTCCAGGGTCGGAACGGGGGCCAGGGCGGTCGAACCACCTGGAGCCGTTTTTTTGCGGAAGGCGGCCCGCGCCACGGACCGGTCCCCCCCCGCGCCCCCGCGGCCGCCCTCGCTCCGTTCCCGGCTGTTCACGCGATGC
>CAZDYT010000313.1:0-5207 GCA_964509395.1 uncultured bacterium | reverse complement strand
GCCACGGCCCGAGGCGGTTGGGCGATGAAACTTGACTCATTGACCACAAGTTTGGCCGTTCAAGGACCCTAGCAGGACGCCCCGCTCTCGATTTACTCTAGCAGCGTGCCGAAACCCTGCCCGGGTCGCTGCAGGGGATCGTCCTGGGGGGAGACCGCAGCAAGTCGGTCCAGCCCTGACACCAAGCGCGGAGGTCTCTGATGTCGACGACCTGGCCACAGGGAAGCCGCTGTGCCGTGATGCTCACCTTCGACTTCGACGCCGAGGCGGGCTGGCTCTCGCGCGACCCCGCCGTCGCCGTGCGGCCCGGCATCCTCTCCCAGGGGACGTACGGCGCCAAGGTCGGGGTGCCGCGCGTCCTCAAGCTGCTCGAGCAGGAGCAAGTCCGGGCGACCTTCTTCATCCCCGGCTGGGTGGCCGAGCGCCACCCGACCGAGGCGCGGGCCATCCGGGAGGCCGGCCACGAGATCGGCCACCACGGCTACCTGCACGAGCGCGCAGAACGCGAGAAGCCGGTTGAGGAGCGGGAGGGGTTCGTCCGCGGGCTGAAGGCCCTCCAGGACGTGCTGGGCGTCCGCCCGGTCGGGTTCCGCGCCCCGGGGTGGGACCTCACGCCGATCACGCTCGAGCTTTTGCGCGAGCACGGGTTCTCCTACTCGTCGAACCTCATGGACGACGTCTTCCCGTACGTCCACGCGGGGAACGGCCGCCCCATCGTCGAGCTGCCGGTCCAGTGGCTTCTCGACGACGCCCCGTTCTACATGTTCAACCCGCGGCTCGTGAACCGGCCCATGCAGAGCGCGGAGACGGTCTTCGGCATCTGGCGGGACGAGTTCCTCGGCGTGTGCGAGTGGGGGGGCCTCTTCAATCTCACGATGCACCCTCAGCTCATCGGCCACCCGTCGCGACTCCTCTGGCTCCGGAAGCTCATTCGGTTCATGAGAGAGCACGAGGGTGTCTGGTGGGCGACCTGCCGCGAGGTCGCAGAGCACTGGCTCGCGCGCGGCACCGGACGCTGACCGTGGGCTCCGCGCTCTTTGCCTGGCTCGACGAGCGGGAGGCGGAGGCGATCCGCTTTCTCGAAGCGCTGGTGAACCAGGACAGCGGCACCTACGACCGGGACGAGGTGGGCCGGGTCGCGGACCTGCTCGCGGGGCCGCTCCGGGAGCTCGGGTTCGCGCCGACCCGCTTCCCGCAGACGGCGTACGGCGACCACTGGCTCTGGGAGAAGCCGGGTACCTCCGCGAAGCGGCTCCTCTGCGTGAGTCACATCGACACGGTCTTCGCCAAGGGCACGGCCAGGGCGCGCCCCTTCACGATCGCGGAGCGTGAAGGGAAGCGGCGGGCGATGGGCCCCGGGGTCTACGACATGAAGGGAGGCATCACGAGCCTCCTCTTCGCGTTCAAGGCGCTCCGGGCGACCGAGAGCCGGGCCTGGCGCGAGGCGCACCTCGCGTGGTTCCTCAACGCGGACGAGGAGGTCCTCTCGCCGACGTCGCGCCCGCTGATCCGCGCGCAGGCCGAGCGGGCCGCCAGCGTGGCCGTGACCGAGCCCGCCCGGCCCGGGGGCGAGTACGTGATCGGCCGGAAGGGGGCGGGGAAGTACTTCCTGGAAGTCTCCGGGAAGGCGGCCCACGCGGGCAACCAGCCGGAGGTCGGCCGGAGCGCCATCTGGGCCATGGCCCAGAAGATCCACGCACTCCACGGCATGACAGACCTGGCGGAGGGGACGACCGTGAACGTCGGCGTCGTCCGGGGCGGCGAGCGCTCGAACGTGGTCGCCGATCGCTGCTACGCCGAGATCGACCTGCGCGCCTGGACGGGCGCCGCGGCCGACACGGCGGTGGCGCGCTTCCGCGAGATCGCGGCGCACCCGCACGTCGAGGGGACCACGGCGAAGCTCTGGGGCGACATGAACTTCCCGCCGTGGCCCCCGGGTGATCCCGGGACGATGGCGCTCCTCGGGCTGATCCAGGAGGCCGGGAAGGAGCTGGGGCTCGATCTCCGCGGGATCCCGACGGGGGGCGGCTCGGACGGCAATCACGCCTCCCCGGTGGCGCCGACCATCGACGGGCCCGGGCCCCAGGGGTCCTTCGCCCACAGCCCGGACGAGTACATCGAGCTCGGAACCCTCATCGAGCGGGCGAAGGTCAACGCCCGCTTCATCGAGCTCTGGACGGAGCGTTTCCGCCGCTGAGGGCGCTCCGAGGGCCCTGGCAGGGAGGGACCGGCCATGATCGCACGAAGGGTGAAGCACTGTCTGCTCGGCGCGAGCGTGGTCTTTTGGCTGTGCCCTTTTTCGGGAGAGGCTGAAACCGTAACGCTCAGTTGCAGTCCGACGGCGACCATTCGAGACTCACTCCAGCGTCTCAAGCCCGGGGATACCCTCGCGGTCGGCGGCACGTGCAACGAGAACCTCGTCATACCGGAGTATGTCCAGAACATCACGTTGGACGGGCAGGGCACCGCCACGATCCGCGGCCCGGATACCACCCGGAACACGATCGTGGTGGGAGGGCGAGCGATCACGATCAAGCGCTTCACGATTACCGGAGGCCGGAGCGGGATCGCGGTAGCGAGGGGCGCGAGTGCACTCCTGGACGGCAACACCGTCCAGGGGACCGGGAACTACGGGATCGCGCTCCACGAGCAGAGCTCGGCTCGGATCGTGAACAACACGATCCAGAACAACGCGCGGTTCGGCATCCTCGTCGAGGAAGGCTCGTTCGCCCGCATCGGGTTTCTCCTGGCCCCTGATCCCGCGCCGAGCTCGAACGTCATCCAGCACAATCGGGGGGGCGGGATCCAGGTGAGGTTCTCCTCTATGGCCCGGATCGTGGGGAACACGATCAGCAACAACGACGGCAACGGGGTCGAGGTGACAGACGCCTCCCAGGCCGCGGTGGATGGCAACATCATCGATGCTAACAGCCGGGATGGGATTTCTGTCGGCGGCAACTCGGGGGTGACCCTCGCGTCGGGTCCGGGTATGTTCAGCAAGCCCAATTCGACGACGACCAACAACGGCGGTGCTGGCATTCGATGTGACCTCGGCGGATACGTCGCCGGTCGCATGGGCACTCTGAACGGCAACCGCGGGGCGAAAGACGCTGCGGGCGGTTGCACCGACCGGCTCGCGCCGTAACGCCCGTCGAAGGGAGGCGCGTCAGAAGGTCAGCACCCGATCGGCCGCCGCGACGTCCTCGAGCAGGAAGGCGGTGAGACCGCGCACCTCGTCGATCTCGGGGATGAGGTCGTCGGGGCGCGCGCCACAGATGGCGAGAGACGAGCTACAGACGTAGAGCCGCACGTCGCCGACCTCCTTGATCTCCCGGAACAGGGCCGGGAGGTCGAGGAGACCCTGGGCCTCGAGCCGGGCGCGCACTCGGCCTTCGTCGCCGCGGTAGGCGTCCGACAGGTTGACCTCGGTGGCGCCCGCCTTGGTGACCTTCAGGACGGCCTCGTCGCGAAAGAAGACCCGGGCGGCGATGCCGGAGCCCGCCGCCGCCATCAGGAGCGTCGCGGCCTGGACGAGGTTGTTGAACGACCCCCCGGAGACGATGACCGCCAGCGACCGCACCTCCCTCACGCGGGAGCGCTGCCCTCGGCCCTCTTCTGGATGTACGACACGATCAGCGGGCCCCAGCGCTCATCCGGCTGGCTCCGGTGTCCCAGGAAGGCATGCCCCGTGTTCCGGCACCACGCCGGGTAGTCGTGCTCGGCGGCCAGGTCCGTGGACAGCACCTTGACGACCCCCGCCGCGGGGACCCGCAGGAGGACGCGCATCAACCGGAGGATCCCCTGCGCGCAGAGCATCCCCCGGTTGTCCACGACGTCCGCCAGCGCCGCGTCGTCGACGGGCGGGGGCGCCGCGCTGCTCACCAGTTCCATACGCTGTCGAACTGATCGACGAACTTCCCCAGGTCGCGCCGGCTCAGAAGCTTCACCCCCTGGATCAGCTCACCCTCTCGGATCCCCCGCTCGTCCAGGTCCTCGCGCAGCGCGTAGACCGGCACGTTGGAGGCCTGCACCGATTGGATGTCGGTTTCGATGAGGAACCCCGGCTGAACGGACCCGCCGGCGATCTTGATTCCGGACCCCTCCTGCCCGCGCACCGCGTAGTTCACGGCCTCCTCGCTGAGCAGGATCGTCATCGGGGTGCCGGTCACCGGCGCGAACGCCGACGCGAACAGGCCGATGTCCGAGTCCTCGAGGTTTCCGTACTCGGTGTGGGAGAGAACCGACAGGATCTTCTTCGGCATGTCGCTCGCCTCCTTGTCAGTGCCCGGAGATCATCAAGGTCTTGTCGGCCTGATCGGTGAACTTGTAGATGTCGGCCAGCGTGCCGTGGACCACCGGGTCCAGATGGTAGCCTTGTGGAACGCCCCGTTCCACGCAGCAGAGCCCTCAGACGTACCAGTTGAGATGCGGCTCACCCTTGCCCTTCCCGAGGAGGCGCTCGACGAACTCGGCCGTCGTGCTGTGCGCCTTGCCCGCGTCCGTGTGATGCTCGGCCTTGTCCTTCCAGATCGGGTCGTCGTGCTGCTTCTGCGCCTTCGCGCTCAGCAGCACGCCGTCTTCGTAGGCGAGCACGTTGACGTTGTAGCCCTTGTCGAGGGCGGCATCGACGAGCCGGAACACCGAGACCGGGGTCTCGTTCCCGTACGGCCCCGCCGTCAACGTGATGTGAAGGGTCTTTCGTCCGTTCGGCATGGTTGCTCCTTCGTCGCTGTCCGGCTAGTGCCAGATGACCTTGTCGGATTGCTCCATGAGGAGGTCCACCAGGCTGCCCATGCTGCTCGCGCGCACGTCGGGCGAGAGCCGCTCGCCCGCGACGCCCCGCTGGCGGAGGGAGACCTCGTCGGCCAAGAGCTTGAGGTCGTGCCGCTTGGCCTCGGCCAGGAGCGCCTCACCGCGCTTGAAGCCTCGGCGCGCGGCGAAGACGGCGTCCTGGACGAGGTAGACCGTCACATCATGGCGCTGCTCGCGGAGCTGCTTGGCGAGGTCGAAGGCATACTCCCCCCCGTCCAGCGGACTCTTGCTCTCGATCAGGACATATCGCGACATGGCAACACCCCCTTTCCCGATCGAAAATAACCGACGGGGTCGGCGACGTCAAGCCTCTATGCTGCCTGTCCGGCTCAGGCCAGATGGCACGCCACGAGCCGTCCCTCGACCGGCCGGAGCGGCGGCTCCCCGGCCGCGCA
>CAZDYT010000312.1:0-5225 GCA_964509395.1 uncultured bacterium | reverse complement strand
CAGGGGCTCTTTGGTGTCGGCATCGACGACGCGACCTCGATAGGGGCCCTGGTAGCCGTCCAAGTACGTTTGCGCCCGGCCGGCGGTGGGCCAGACAGCGAGCAGACACGCGACCGCCCCGACGAGTGTCAGGTGCCTCATCGTTGTTCCTTCTCCCAGGCGCCGGGGTTTTGCGTCGCTTCCCGGATGAACCGCTCGAGCTCCTCCCGGAAGACCCGCGCGGACTCGGACAGCAAGCCGCCGACAGGATCGCCCGTGAACCCGCCGAGGCTAGCCACGAACGTGTTGAACGCCTCGGCACGTTCCTCCTCGTCGCGCACAGGTTTGAGCTGGACGACCCGTCCGCTGCCGGTAAACCTCGAGGCCGGCACGCCGAAGCGGCGGCCCCGCTCTCGCGGGTAGGTCACGTAGCCCGGCTTGTAGATCAGGAGCCGGGGCGGGTACGCCCGCGGCGGCGGCACGGCCTCGATGGCCGACGCGTCGACCATGAACTCCCCGGCCGCATCCGTCAGCGTCTCTCGGAGCGCAAACACACTCCGGCCTCCGTCGTCGTCGCGATCGGATTCCCAGACGACGATGATCAGCGCGCCGGGAAGCGGCCGTTCGGTGAGGAGCTCGACAACCCGGCCGCGATAAGGGCCCTGGGGGCCGTGAAGATAGGGCTCCGCCTCCTGGCCCCAGACGAGAGGCGGCTGGCACAACGCCGAGAGCAGCCCGAGGAGCAAGAGGAGCCGGCCCGGCGCGACACCGGGCAGTGCGTACATCGAAGTATTCTCTCCTCTCTCAGAAGGCCCAGAGGCGCCAGATGCCGTCGCTGTCGATGACGAAGAGGACGTGGAAGGAGGACTCGACGCCCCCGCGCATGGCTCTCAGATCATACTCCGCGGCCCCTTCACGGACGCGCATCAACGTGATGGGCGGGAGGTCGGCGGCCACCTGGCTGAGCGCCCCGACGCCGGCGAGGGCGGCGAATTGATCCTCGTAGGCCTCGCGGGAGCTCCGGGCAAAGATTGCCACAGCGGCGGGAACGTCGCCTCGGCCGAGGGCAGCTCGGAGCGCCGCCCATTTGACCTGGAGCAGGGCGTCGAGGGTCGACCGGTCATAGACCTGAATGATGGCCGAGGCGGTGTGCATGGCCCCGCTGGTATCGGTCACCGTCACCGTGGGGAGGTAGAGGCCCGGGTGCTCGAAGACGAACGTCTGGCCCTCAAGATTGGGGTCTTCGACGGCGCCCGTGCCGTTCCCCGGATCCAGCACAACCTGGCTAACGGGCACCAGGGTGGTGAGGGTAAACTGCACGGTCAGCGGTGCCACGCCACCCGCGGGCGCCGCGCGGAAGAGGAGCGGGGGCTCCGATGCGGGCGTCACCGTCAGCGGCTGCCGGGCCTCGGCAGTGCTGCCATCTGGGGCGGTGGCTACGGCGAGGAGTTCCATGACGTCGGAGGTCACCGGGACGAGACCCGCGAAGGTCTCGCCGTGTACAGGGGCCGGGACGCGGTTGACGGTGACGCCGGCCTCGGGGGCGCCGCGGACGGTGCCGCGCACCAGAAGGAGCCCGGCCGGCACGGAGGTGCCCGGGGCGGGGTCGGTGACCTCTACGGTCAGGCAGGGGGTGTCGCCGACGAGGCTGACGGTCAGGGTGCCGCCCGGCTTGCCCGCGAGGCGCACCACGAGGGTGTTCTCGGCTTGGAGCGAGACCGGCCGCTCGAGGCGGAGGACCGACTGGTTGAAATCCCGCTCGGCGAGCACGTCGCGCCCGTTGAGGGCGATGGACGCGCTGCTGACCCGGGGCCGGCCGCCGGGGCCATTCTCGACGCGGAGGCGGAAGGCGCGATCGTGCCGACACACGGGGAAGTGCTCGGAGAACACGTTGGGCGCCCCGGTGGTGCGGCCGTACTCCTTGGGTCCGAAGCCCGGCGGCGGGCTCTCGGCCATCGCGGGCCCGGTGACGGCCAGGGCCAGCAAGAGGGCGGCGAGCGGGGCGGCGTCGCTGACGTGTGAAGGGCGCATCTGAGGCACTCCCCTGAATCCGGTTGGATACACCCCGGCACCGCAGGCGGGCCGGTGTGCGGGGGGAAGGGCAAGAATGGGGCCAAGGAGTGCCGCGACCCCGTGACGCGTTGGGCGACGCGACGTTACGACGGAAAGCCCGGGATGGCGCCACGACCCGCAGTGCACAGTCCCCTGCGCACCCGAGCACGCGTTCGGGGTCTCTCCACAGGGCGCCGTGAGCGCGCCGGCCGGCGCCTCCGCGTGAGGGCGCCGTCAGGCAACCTCACGATTCTTCAGGAGACCAGGGCGCTCAGACCCGGCGGCGCGAGGCGCCGGCGGCGGGCGGGCGGCTACTCGTCATCCGTTGCTGACAGGAAAACTGTGCAGGGTGCACAGTAAACAGTGCAGGTGTGCGGGCGTTCACAAGGGACCCTCCCGCGCTCTCGCACACTTCGGCGCGTCGGGTGGGTGGCACCCGCATTGCACTTTTTTGAGGTGTCGTGCCGCCGGGAGAGTGATCGGCCCGGCCCGGAACCCGACGCGGAGCCCGCGTTCACCACGCAGGCTGGACGCGGGACGTGTGGCAGCCGGGCGGCGGGGCCGTTCGGTGGGGTCGCGAGTGCGACGGCTGCGGTCGGGAGGGCCGAGAGGACGTCGCCGAGTTTCGCGCGGCTTCCGCCGAAGCCGGGAGACGCCGGCGACGCCGGGGACGTGCGTGCGGAGCGGTCGGCTTGGTCGGGGGCTCCGTGGAAATGCTTGACACACCGGCCAACCGATAGTAACAATTAGCCATTCGGGCTGATCTGCTCCACGAAGATCGCGTGTCCGCCGACGCCCGGAAGCGGGGTCTGCCCCGGACACTCACTCGGGGGAGGATTGAATGCCCTACATAATTGCCGAGCCATGCATCGGCGTGAAGGACAAGGCCTGCGTGGAGGTCTGCCCGGTTGACTGCATCTACGAGGGGGAGGACCAGCTCTTCATCCACCCCGAGGAGTGCATCGATTGCGGCGCCTGCGAGCCGGTGTGCCCCGTCAAGGCCATCTTCGCCGAGGACGAGGTGCCGGATCAGTGGAAGAACTTCATCGAGCTCAACAAGGTGTTCTTCAAGGAGCATCCGGGGATCCAGCCGACGACGAAGAAGTGACCGTCGGCCCGACGCCCGTCGCGCCCGTTCCTCAGCGGCCGTAACTCTCCGGGGGGCGCCATCGCAGGGTGGCGCCCCGCGGCATGTCCGGCCGAGTCCCCGCCGCGCCGGCCCGGCCGCGCGCCCCGAGGCGGTCCGGCCGTGACGCCTCCGCTCATCCGCCTGCTCGGTCTCACCTGCCGGTACCGCGAGCTCGATGGCCTGCACGAGATCTCCCAGGCCTTCACCGCGATGACCGACATCCAGGAAACATACAGCCGGCTGACGCGGCGCATCGCGGAGCTCATCGGCGCCGAGAAGTGCGTCATCTCGCTTTACGATCCGGCGACGCGGGAGATGATCGGCCAGGCCCCCGGATACGGCGTGCCGGACGAGATCATTCAGAACTTCCGCTATCGCGTCGACACCCTTCGCATGGCCTGGAACTTCCGCACGCAGGGCCCGATGGTCAAGAACCACCCCGAGGAGTTCCACCCGGCGCAGCGGGAGTACCTTCGACCGTTCCACCTCTTCAACGTCACCGTCGTGCCGCTCGTGCTCGAAGGCCGCATCATCGGGATGGTTTCGATGGGCAACAAGCCGGGCGGCTTCTCCCAGAACGACGTCCGACTCCTCACGGTGTTCGCCGCACAGGCCGCCGTGGCCATCCAGAACGCGCGCCTCTACACCCGGCTCCAGGAATCCGCCGTCCAGCTCGAAGCGAAGGTCCGGGCGCGCACGGCCGAGCTCGAGGCGACCTACCGTGAGCTCGCTGACTCGCATGCGCGGCTCCGCGACCTCGACCAGCTCAAGTCCGACTTCCTCGGCAACGTCTCCCACGAGCTGCGAACGCCGCTCGCGGCCATCAAGGGGTTCGCCGACAACCTCCTCGACGGGGTGACCGGGCCCCTGACGGGCAAGCAGCGGCACTACCTCCTCCGGATCCACGACAACGTGGACCGGCTGACCCGGATGGTCTCCGACCTGCTCGATCTGACGCGGATCGAGGCGGGGAAGATCGAGCTCGCGCCGGAGGCGCTGGACCCGGCCGAGACGATCGCCGACGCGACGGAGAGCCTCCGGCCCCTGGCGCGAGCGCGGGGGATCGAGGTCGTCCTGGACCTCCGCGGGTGCCCGCCCATCTGGGGGGATCCGGACAAGATCCACCAGGTGCTGACGAACCTGATCTCGAACGCGCTCAAGTTCACCCCGCCGGGCGGCCAGGTCACCGTGACCGCGGCGCCCGCGCCCGGGGGGATGGCGCGCATCGCGGTCCACGACACGGGCCTCGGCATCCCGCCGGAGGAGCGCGAGCGCGTGTTCGACAAGTTCTACCAGGCCGGCCGGGTGGACGGCGAGCGCCCGCCGGGGAGCGGGCTCGGCCTCACGATCGCGCGCCACCTGGTTGAGCTGCACCGCGGGCGCATCTGGGTGGACGACGGCGTCGGCCGCGGGTCGACGTTCGTCGTGCTTTTGCCCGTCCCCGGTGGGAGCGAGGCGTGACGGCGCCGGCGCGCGCCTCACGGGAGCGGCTCGTACTCGTGGTCGACGACGAGCCGGACCTGCTCGAGATCGTGACGGACCGCCTCGAGGGGGAGGGGTACCGCGTGCTGACGGCGCGGGACGGCCTCGAGGCGCTCGAGCGCGTGCGCGCGGTGCGGCCCGCCTGCATCATCCTCGATCTCAAGATGCCCCGACTCGGCGGGTTCGACGCCCTCCTGGAGCTGCGCCGGGAGGCTCCCGAGGCGCATGTGATCGTGCTGACCGGCTCTCCGAACCGGCCGCTTGCCGAGGCGTGCCGGGCCCGCGGCGCGGATGACTTCCTTCTCAAACCGTTCGACGCGGGCGAGCTCCTGCGACTGACCGCGCGGGCGTTCGGTCGCCGCTGAGGGCCGCCATGGCACCGTCTGCGCGCATCCTGGTCGTGGACGACGACCCCGACCTCCGCGAGACCCTGAGCGACCGGCTCGAGGCCCTCGGGTTCCAGGTGACCGTCGCCGGCAGCGGGCCCGAGGCGCTGCGGCTCCTCCGCGAGGAGCCGCCGGCGATCGTGCTGCTCGACCTCGTGCTGCCGGGGATGGACGGGATGGTCGTGCTGGGCGCGATC
>CAZDYT010000311.1:0-5246 GCA_964509395.1 uncultured bacterium | reverse complement strand
GGCGCGCCGACGACCGAGGACGCCGGGCTGCGACGGGGATCGGCCACGGCGCTAGCACTCGTTGAAGCCGCAGCCGTAACACTTCTTGCACCCTTCCTCGTAGACGAAGGTGGCCTGGCCGCACTCGGGGCAGATGTCACCGGCGATCATCTTAGTCTCCCTCCCGGGAGCTTCCGCCTCCTCAACCCGGATCTGCCCGGTGTGCTCGGCGAGGACCCGCGCGATCCCGTCCGGCAGCGACAGCACCCGCTGCGGGCCGAACCCGAGCGGGCGCCCGCCGCCGATCCCCGAGAGCTGGCCGATGACCTCCTCGAGGCGCCGCTTCGGGGAGAAGGGAGACGGCATACGCAGGATCAGCGAGATGAGCCGCCCCATCGCCTCGGCGACCGCCATCGTGTCCGAGCCGGCCTTGCCCACCGAGACGAACACCTCGAAGGGCTCCCCATCGCCGTTCTCGTTCATCACGACGAAGGCCGTCCCGAGCGGCGTCTCGACCCGGTACGTCCGGCCGCCCAGGCTTCGCGGCCGGGGCTTCACCACCGCCGGCACCGTCGCCGAGGCCGCCTCGGCCTCCCGCTGGTCGGCCACCTGGGTCCCGACGTGGAGCACGCCCTCCTTGCAGCCGTCCCGGAAGACGGTGATCCCGAGGCAGCCCAGCTCCCACGCGAGGGAGTACGCCCGCGCGACGTCCTCCACCGATGCCGAGTTCGGCAGGTTGATCGTCTTCGACACCCCGTTGTCGGTCGACTTCTGGAACGCCGCCTGATGGCGGACGTGCCACTCGTAAGCCACCTCGTGCGCGGTCACGAAGACGCGCTGCACGTCCGCAGGGACGCCGGGCAGCCCGTGGACCACCCCGCACCGGGCCACCTCCTCCATCAGTGCCTCCGAGGAGAAGTCGCGCTCGCGCGCCACCTGCTCGAACACGTGGTTGATGAACGGCAGCACGCGGTCGCCGACCTTGTGGGTGAAGGCGATGGCGAACGCCGGCTCGATGCCCGACGAGGCGCCGGCGATCATCGAGATCGTACCGGTCGGCGCGATCGTCGTCACCGTGGAGTTGCGGATCGGCCGACCGGTCTGGTAGATCGAGCGGGACCAGTTGGGGAACGGCCCGCGCTCCTCGGCCAGCTTCGCCGACTGGTCGTGCGCCTTCTCCTTGATGAAGGCCATCAGTCGGCTGCCGAGGTCGAGCGCCGCCTGGCTGTCGTACGGGATCCCCATCCGGAAGAGCAGGTCGGCCCAGCCCATCACCCCGAGGCCGATGCGCCGGTTCGCCTTGACGGTGCGGTCGATCTCCGGTAGCGGGTACGGGTTGACCTCGATCACGTCGTCGAGGAAGCGCACTGCCAGGCGCACGACCCGCTCGAGCTCGGGCCAGTCGATGGTCCACTCCCCGTCCGGCTGGCGCACGGCGAACCTGGAGACGTTGACGGAGCCGAGGTTACAGTTGTGGACGATCATCCCCTCGGCGATGAGCGAGTGAGTAATTGGCTCCGAGATGTCGTAGACCTCGCCCTCCTCGCCGGCCACCACCGAGGCAACCGGAATCGCCAGGCGATCCTGCTTGATTCGCTGCCATGGAAAGTCATCGCAGCGCTTCTGCTTCTCGGGTGTCAGGGGGAATCCGACGAGGTCCATGAAGCGGTGATAGCTCTCGCCGTTCACTTTGAGCTGACCCCAGGCGCGACCGGTAAGCCGAGGCGGATAGTACTTGATGTTGCTCCGCATCCCCAGGTTGAGCAGAAGAAGTTGCACGTCCCGCAAGAGCTCTCGCGAGGCGGAGCTGAGGGTCACCTGCGGCTTCCGATGCGTCTTGGACCCGTCGGCGCCGAAAAGCCCTTGGAGGTACCGAATCTGTTCCTCCTTTGGCGCCGTGAAGATGTACCGCGGCACCCGCTTCTCGGGCCCTCGCCCTCGGGTGAAGCCATAAGTTTCGAACGCAGCGATGGCCTCGGCCCGCTCCGTTGCGATGCAACGCACCATGGTCACGCGTTGGGTCTCGACCTTGGCGGCGCTACCCGTAAACTGGCGCCAGACGGGTACCAAGCGCTGGAAAGCCACTTCGTCCTCCGGCCCAAACGTCAGCCCAACGGCACTGGTGAACCAACCATCGCCCGTGAACCAGCCGAGCATGCGCTGGAGGTCTCCGTCGGTGCTCGTAATACCGAGGGACCCCGCCATACCGGTCTGGATGAGGACGCGATCTGTACCGCGCAACGACGCCGCCTCCTTCCAGCCCGTCTCCGTGAGAATCCGATGGTCCGCGGTCACACGAATCTGTTGCCCGTTTGTGAGGGTAACGCGAAGGGTCGGCTTGACGCCGACTTTAACCACCGTGGCCGGGCGGAAGACGATGTGCATGCCCCGCCCGTTGAGATTCGTGGCGACCAGAACGCGCTCGCCACGTCGTTGCCGCTCGTAGAGGTCCGCCACTCCCTCAAGCCCCCGATCAGTAGTGATCCGCGTCTCCGGGGCGAAACAGGCCTCGTTGGGCAAGAGGGGCTGTTCGCCGCAAGGATTCGTCGCTTCGATGAGCCCCACCTCCGGCGTCGGATTCGCCGGGCTCGCGTTGATCCGGTCGATGAACACCATGCCCGGATCCCCCGTCCGCCAGGCCGCACTCACGATCCGGTCGAACACCTCATTGGCGTTGAGCCGGCCCGTCACCTTCTTGGTGTGGGGATCGATCAGCTCGTACTCCTCGCCCTTGGCCAGCGCGTCCATGAAGCGGTCGGTCGCCGCCACCGAGATGTTGAAGTTGGTGATGCCGCCGTCGAGCTTGCACTCGATGAACTCGAGGATGTCCGAATGGTCGACCCGCAGGATGCCCATGTTGGCACCGCGCCGGGTGTTGTGGCTCACGAAACCGTTAGCAATGTACGTGTTGTTCGCCGGGACGGAGAGATCGAGTGTCAGGGCCTCGCCCTCCTCGATCTTCACCACCTCGTCGTAGAACTGGTCGTTCGTCAGCAGCCAGGCGATCGTCGGGTCCTGGCCCAGGGTGGGGTGCTGCTCCGCCAGCCTCCGCAGCCGGGACCGCGTGAGATGCCGCGGCGCCGCCACCCGGGGAAAGTAATGCTGGAGGGCTCGATAGAGCGTCCGGTCCGCGCCCCGCGGGCCGCGCTCCGGCCCGCTCCCTCGGCCGGGCCCCCCGTACAGGGCGCGCAGCCGCGCTCCCTGGAACGGGATCACGTCGTTGAACTCCCACGCCTTCTTCAGCCCGGCCTGAAGCCGCGACGCCTTGGCGGCCGAGAAGAATCCAATCTCATCAGCGAACGTCCGGAGGCCGTCGGCCGTCGCGATCCGCAGTCGGTACAGCGGATGCCGGCCGAACGCGCCGGAGCGCTTCGTCACCACGCCGATACCCGCCGGCATGCCAAGGGCCAAGAGCAACTGCTGAACGTCCTCGGCCAAGCCCTTCGACGTCGTGGCCAGCGAGGGGTAACCGTCCTTGGAGACCGTGCCGTCAGCCGTGAAGAGCCCGCACAGCAGACCCCGCGCGAAGTCGGGTCCGGCCGAGAACGCGATCTCGGGCAGCCGGGCGTCGAGTGACCGCGCTTTCTCCACCCCGATCGCCTTGAGCCAGGCGACCAGCGTGGTCGAGTTGAAGAAGTAATTCACCGAGCCGTCGCCCGACTTGGCGTGGCTCACCGGCCGCACGCCGAAGAGCTGCTCGGCCAGCTCGCCGAGATGACCCGCGACGTCGGGCTCCGCCCGGCAGACGGTGAGGATCAGCCGCCCGGTGCCGCGCCGGTTCACCGAGATGGCGCCGTCCCCGAGGAGGTAGCCGATGAACTCGCCAAGCTCGGCCGTCGGGGCCTCGGGGATCCGGACCGGTGTAGCATTCGGGTGCGCACCGGCCTCAAAGGCCGGGAACCTGAAGTCCTCGACCGGCAAGCAACTCCGCTTCTGGAGGACCACCCAGTCCCCGATCTTCAGGTCCTCCATCGCCTTCCAGACGTAGTGCCCCTCCTCGTCGATGATGCGGAGCCGGTGCTCGAGGGTCGCGCACACCGAGTAGCCGTGTCGGGTCCGGATCCGGCGGACCGGCGCCACCCCGTGGGTGTAGAACTCGTCGGATTCCCGTGGGCCTTCGTCGGTCGCCACGCGAAGCGGCGTCGGATGCGAGTGCCATGTGCCGGCCGGGGCCGAGGCGGGGCCGAGGCTGCGGATCTCCACGATTCCCCGGCTTGACGAGACGCGCGTGTCGGGCGTCACGCAGCCGCCTTGTTTCACGGCCTCCGTCGCCGCGTTGAAGACGCGGAGGAACGAGACGGGACCCGACGCACGCCCGCCGGTGGAGGCAACCAGCGTGTCCTTCGGCCGCAGACGGGAGAATGCAAACCCGGTCCCGCCTCCTGATTTATGAATTATTGCCGCGTCCTTCACGGCGTCGAAGATCTCCTCCATCGAGTCGCCGACGGGCAAGACGTAGCAGGCCGAGTACTGGAGCGCGTTCCCCTTGCCGGCATTCATGAGGGTCGGCGAGTTCGGGAGGAACTGCCCCTCCACCATCAGGTCGTAGAAGGCACTGGCGATCTCGTGGACGACGGCCGGGCTTTTCCCCCAGCGCTCCTCGGCCCGCGCGATGGCGGTGGCCACCCGCCAGCACATCTGCTCCGGGGTCTCGAGGATGCTGTCACCCTCGCGATGGAGGTAGCGCTCGCGGAGGACGCGGAGCGCCTGCTCCGTCCACTTGCCGACCTTCGTGGGGGGCGTGTCGGTGCGCATGAGCCTCCTCCTTCACCCATCCAACACGATCGTCGTGATGCGCGGGCTCGAACGGTCCGCCTGAGGATCCGTCTCCCGCTGATCCCCGCCCGCGGACATCCCGGGGAGCCCGTCCGTGAGGACGCCGCCCCCTCCGCCGGCAACCCTCTCCGCGGAGACACCGACGGCCCCGGCCAGGACGCCAGATGCCGGCGTGGGGCGCGGCGGGCGCCCGACCCGCCCCCGCGACGCCCGCGCCCGAATCCGGTCGACCGCTCTGGCGAGGTTCATCATCCATACTCCATCTGGTAGCGCGCGCATCCTTGCATACGACATTTGGGGCTGTCAAGAAAAATGCTACCAGATTTTGCGCATATCTTCACAAGCTGCGCCTTCCTGTTGGGGTGTCCGCCTCTGGCCCTTTGGAGCCGGTTCGACGGCGCCGAGATACCAAACAGCTGACTAGTTCCTTATCCGCCCCGCCGCCGCGGCTTGTCAAGCGGAAATAGCCGGGCCGCCGCTGCGGGCTCGCC
>CAZDYT010000310.1:0-5249 GCA_964509395.1 uncultured bacterium | reverse complement strand
CCGCACCGGACGCGAGCGCGCCCAAGGGGCGTCGGTGGGCCCGAGCCGATGGAAGCCGCCGGCACGCGAGCTGACGGCCGACCGGCGAAAAGCCTCGGCGTGCGCTCCAGGGTGATTCGTGAGCACCAATGCGCCGAGCCGGAACGACTTTCGGCCCACATGACCGGCGACGGGGATGATCAGCAGTGATTCTCCATAAGCTGGCGCCGCTGCTCGCGCTGGGGCTCAACCTCCTCCTGCTCGGCAGCGCGCTGGCCTCGGACCGCAAGAGCCCGCGGGTGAGGTCGTTCGCGTACATGGTCTCGGCGCTCGCCGCGTGGAACTTCGGCGTCCTCGGGCTTCGCTGGAGCGACGATCCCGATGTCGCGCTCGCCTGGGAACGCCTCCTGCATCTGGCGGTGATTCCCGTCCCCGTGCTGTTCTACCACTACGTGCTCGTGTTCCTCGATGTGCCGCGGCGCCGGCCTTCGCTCATCGTGGGCTATCTCCTGTCCGGCTTCTTCCTCGCCGCGAGCCCGACCGCGGCGTTCATGCCTGGGATCACGCAGACCGACTGGGGATTCGCCCCGGTCGCGGGCCGCCTGTACGGCCCGTTCCTCGTCTACTTCCAGGGCTACCTGGTGGTGGGGTTGGTGTGGCTGGTCCGGGCTTATCGCACGGCCCGGTCCAGCTTCCGGAAAAATCGGACGCTCCTCGTCATCGTCGGAGTCGTCGTCAGTCTCCTGGGCGGCGCTGTGGACTTCCTCCGATTCGTCCTTGACTGGGAGCGCGTGTATCCCGTCGCCATTCCGAGCAACGCCGTCTTCGCCTTGGCGTTGGGCATCGCGATCGTTCGCTATCGGCTGATGGATCTCGGAGTCCTCGCGAAGCGGCTCGTCCTCTATCTGCTCACTTCGATCGTCCTGGCCCCGATTCTCTTTTTCGGCCCCTACCTGCTGGGTCAACTCGCGCCCGACTACCTCATGTCCGGCACCGATCTCGGGGAGGATCTTCGATACGGCCTTGTCGTGCTCTTGGGCTTCACCGCGGCTCTTCCCTTCCTCCGCAAGCTGGAAGGGCGATTGGATCGCTTGATGTTCCAGCGCCAGCACGGAGTGCGAGATGCGCTCGTCGCGCTGGGCCGTGAGACGTCCTCGCTGCTGGAGATCCAGAGGCTTGGCCGGACCGTGACGGAAGGTCTGGTGGCGCGGATCCCGGTCCTGCACGCCAGCCTGCATGTGCACGATCCGGCGACGGACAGCTTCGTGCTCTTGGCGCAGGCGCTCTCGGATGCCGAAGCGGTGCAAGGCGCTCCGACGACGATAGATCCCGGGCTCGCGCTGTGGCTCCGGGTGACGGGGAAGAGCCTGGTCGTGGAGGAGGCCGCCTTCCACGCGATGGCTGACCGTGGGATGCGGGCCGCGGGGACCGAACTGGAGGCCAGCCGAGTCGCCCTTCTGATGCCTTTGCTCCTTGGCGGCGAGCTCATGGCGATCCTCGTCGTGGGAGAGAAGCTCTCGGGCGAGATCTTCGATGCTGGCGAGATCGAGTTGCTGGAGACGTTGGTAGGGCACACCGCGATCGCGCTGAAGAACTCGCGTCTGTATGAGGATCTGCGGAAACAGATGGACGAGCTCCAGCGAACCCAGCAGCAGCTCGTGCAGTCAGCGAAGCTGGCGGCGATCGGGGAACTGGCCTCCGCCGTCGCCCACGAGGTCAACAACCCGCTCACGGTGATCACGGGCATCAGCGACGTGCTACTCGAAGAGACGCCGCCCGATTCGCTGACCCATCAGAAACTCGCCAGGATCGCGGGCGAGGCGGATCGGGCGGGCAAGATCATTCGAGATCTCCTGGACTTCGCGCGGAAGCGCGAGCCCAGACGCGAGCCCCTCGACGTCCGCGGCATCCTACGGCGTGCGCTGAACCTCCTGCAAGTGCGGTTCGCCTCGGCGCGCGCGTACGTTGAGACGATCTTCGACCCCTCCGCTCCCTTGATTCTGGCGGATGCCGACCAGCTCACCCAGGTGTTCGTCAATCTCATCAGCAACGCGGTGGACGCGATGCCGGCCGACGGCCACCTGGTGATTCGAACCGAGCTGCGGCAGCGAGACGGCGAGCCCGCGGTCGCCGTCTCTGTGACAGACACGGGGATCGGGATGGGCCCGGATCAGCTCGCGCGGCTCTTCGACCCCTTCTACACGACGAAGCCGGAAAGCCGGGAAACGAGGCTGGGTCTCTCGATCAGCCTCGGGATCGTCAGGAGACACGGGGGCACGATCGACGTCGAGAGCCGGCCAGGGGTGGGCACCACGATGGTCGTGAACCTGCCGGTTCGGACCACCGCGACCAGCATGGTGTCCGTGGTCGTCGAGTAGCGAAGAGCAGGCGCTGGGCACATCGCCCGCGGGATGAGGCCGCACGAGGGGCGCGGATGAGCTCCTCGGACGGCCTGGCACTGGATTAAACGAGGCTCGTGACCTCGGCGACGTCGCGGTGGCTCAGGGGGAAGCCCTTCGCCTGGTGCGCTTTGACCACGGCATCCGCGTCGGGCGCCTCGGTGAGGCAGTACCCCTGGCCGCTCGTCGTGACGAGCACGTTGAGCGGCCTGACGCCGAACTCGTCGGCTTTCCCGGCCTTGATGCGGGTGGTCATCTCCTGTGCCACTTCGGCGGGCAACGGCGGCATGCTCGGGTGGTCGTCGAGGGTCGCGCGGAGCCCCTTCCAACGAGTCATCTTCGCCGGGTCGGTGAAAAACGCGAAGACGGTCTCGGGCCGTGCGGCGATCCGGACCTCGCACTCGACGGGGTTACCCTCGTTCGGGGTCATGGCCGGCGACCGTCCTCTCTTCGAGTTCGGCGGCGTGCTTCAACCGGTCAAGCCGATCGTTCCAGAAGCCTTCGAGAAACGCCCTCAGCTCGGCGACGGCTTGCGGGCGGGCCCGGTAGAGGCGGCGCGTGCCGCTACGGCGCTCCGTCACGAGACCGGACCGCTTGAGGACCCGGAGGTGCTGGGAGATGGCGGGGCGGGTGACGTCGAATTGCCGGGCGATGTCTCCGGCCGCCGTCTCCGAGGACGACGTCCCGCTTCAACCGATCCAGGATCCCGGCCTTCCGGGCATCAGATCGCGCTGGCATGCGTGAGCTTCCCGACATGACGACCCGCAATGTGCATCACACGGACCCAGGATCAGCGGCGCTTCGCCTTCTCCGCGATCCGCTCGAGGAACCGCGCCTGGTTGATCTGGAAGCGCTCGTGGGTGCCCTCGGCGATCTTCTCGACCTCGTCGTGGGCTTCCACGTCGTAGACGTAGCGGCGCCCGTCGACTTCGCGGAGGACGGCGCGTGCCCGGACCCGCATGCCGAGGGGTGTCGCGGCCAAGTGCTTGACGTCGATCCGCGTGCCGACGGTCCCCGCGCCGGGCGGCAGGCGCTCCTGAACGGCCCGGATGCCCGCGTCCTCAATCAAGCCGACAAGCCGCGGCGTCGCGAGCACGTGCACCCCCTTGTTCCCCAGCGCATCAGCCGTGTCTTGGGGCTGGACTACGATCTCGACCTCTCCCACGAGCCCGGGCGTGATCTCCATGTCTCGATTCCTCCTGCAGGCGTACGCTACGTGCTCACCGCCTCCGCGTCAAGCATCGGCGGCTCAGCGCGGCGGGAACACGAGGAACAGGAGGCCGAAGGCCGTGCATGCGCATCGGGCCGCGTTCGAGCCACCGGCGCAGCGACACGGAGACCAGCAGGAAGGGCCCATGAGCCGCGCGAGCCACTCGACCCGCGCTCCCGCGTAGATGACGGAGCCGAGGACGGCGAGCGGCAGGACGCCGGCCAGGTAGGCCCCGATGACCCGCCCATCCAGCTCATGCCGGCTGGACCAGGCCCGCGAGCAGTTCCCGATCAGGAGCGCGATTGTCGAGCGTGCCGGCCGGGATGTGCGGCGTCACGGCGGGCTCGTGGCGCTCGGGCTCTGCCGGCCCAGCACGGCGGACTCAGCCGCGGGCGAGCAGGCGCAACATGAGTCCGAACGCGAGGAGACCGACCGCCGCCCGGACGAGGTGGAGATGCCCCCACCGGCGCAGGAGCCGTTCGGCCTCCGGGGTGTCGGGCTCGAGCCCGCGGTCGAGGAGCCGCCGGTTGGTGGGCATGATCCCTACCAGCGTATACGGGACGACGAGGCCGAGCATGAGGCCGGCCGCCAGCCAGCTCACGGAGGCGCCGGCCAACCAGGCTCCGGCCCCGCCGAGGAAGCCGACGATGGCGAGCGGGGCCTGGAGTGCCGCGCCTCGCGGGTAGCTCGTCCGGAACTGGGCAACCGCCATCGGGGGCCCGCAGGCCGCGCGCGCCGGGTGCTCGACCAGGCTGACGTAGAGCGCGGCACCGGCAAAGAGCCCACCCACCGCGGCCGTCAACCACATCAGCGTGGGAACCATAGTCCCCCCTTCCCTGTGCGCCTCGCCCGGCCCGCGGCGATGACCCCCGGATCACGCCGGGTCCTCGCTGGTCCCTTGCCCATGAGCCTGCCGTGGCTCACCAACGGCGACGCCATCGGAGCCCCGTATCACGCCCGGATGCAATGCGCGAGGAGGAGATGGTCAGACCCCGGTCGCGCAGGCCGGGAATCTCGCGTCCGGAGGATCACGCCGCCGATGGTACCCAAGCCGCGTGGCTCCCCGCAACCGAACTCGGCCCGGCAAAGTCTGCTATCCTGGGGCCCATGGCGGGCGGGCGGGTTGGGGCGTATCTGCTTCCCCGCGACGACCTTGGGCGCGCGGTCGTGCTCGCGCCCGCTGCGGAGGAGCTCGGGTACGAGAGCCTCTGGGTCACGCACGGCCTCGGGCGCGACTCCTTCCTCGTCCTGGCCGCTTACGCGGACGCGACCCGCCGGGTCGGCCTGGGGACGGGCGTGGTGCCGATCTATCCGCGCCATCCGGTCGCGATGGCCCAGGAGGGGGCCACGCTGGCGGAGCTCTCGGGCGGACGCCTCCAGCTCGGCCTCGGCGTGAGCCACCGGGCCTCGATGACGGACGCGCTCGGGCTCGACATGAGACGGCCGCTCGAGGTGATGCGGGAGTACGTCGCCGTGCTGCGCGGGGCGCTGACCGGCCGCGTGCGCTTCGAGGGGCGCTACTACCGCGTCGCGTGGGACGCCGCCTTTCAGCCGCCCGCGCCCCCGCCGCCCCTGCTCCTGGCGGGGCTCTCGACGCCGATGCTCGAGCTGGCGGGGGAGGTGGCCGACGGCGTGGTCCTCTGGCTCTGTGCGCCCGCCTA
>CAZDYT010000309.1:0-5277 GCA_964509395.1 uncultured bacterium | reverse complement strand
CGTCGCCGCGCGGGCCGGGGCCGCACGCGCGGGGTTCCTCACCTTCGGGCCCTACCGCCTCCTGCCCGCCGGGGCGTACCGGGCGATCTTCCGCCTCCGCGGCAGCGGGCTCAGGGCCGAGGTCACCGTCGCGAATGGCCGGCGGGTCCTCGCCGAGCGGGCCCTCGAGCCGCGCCCGGCCTGGGACGAGGTGGAGCTCCCGTTCGAGGTCGACCGCGCGCAGGCCGTCGAGTACCGGGTCCGCTGGGACGGCACGGGCGAGGCCGCCGTGGACTGGGTCCTGGTGGTCTTTGCGGATCGCCCGCAGCCCGAGTGGACGTTCGAGGTCGAGGATCTCACGCATCTCCTCGGGGAACGCCCCGATCCGGCGGCGTCAGGCGGGTGGGCCGGCTACGCCGATCCGGTGGAGAGCCGACGGATTCCCCTCGTGCTCGGGCCGAGTCGACTCTATCCGGCGGGCCGCTACCGGCTCTGGCTGCGGGCGCGCGCCGCTGGCGTGGCGCCGGGACCACTCCTCACGCTCGCGGTCCGGGAGCCGGAAGGCCGGACGCTCGCCGCCCGAACCGTGGATGCCGACGAGCTCCGCCCCGGGGGATACCGGGAGGTCGGCCTCGATTTCTACCTCGCCCGGCCGACGGTCGCGGACTTCCCGGTCACGTACCTCGGCGGGACCGGCCTCTACCTCGACCGCTTGACCGTGACGCCGCAGTGACCCGCGCGGCGGCGGCAGGCCAGCCGGGGGAGGTCCGAAGGCTCTCGGAAGTGCGACGAGCGGCGCCGGCGCGCGCGGCTCAGCCCACCGCCCAGACGACCAGGGCGGCGAAGATACCGAGCGCCAGGAGCAGGAAGACCGGCCGGCGATAGAGGTGCTCGGGGTCGATCAGCGGGCTCTGCGGCTCGAACGTCATCTTCAAGGTCCACGCCACCACCAGCGCGACGAGGGGGAGGCTTGGGAGGAGGCCAGGACGCTCGGCGGCGAACAGCCCGGCCAGCGCGAGAAGACCGAGCACGGCATACCCGAGCTGGACGCCGAGCAGCGCCGGGATCGAGTAGACCTTGAAGGTCGGCCGGTAGCGGGCGGCCAGCTCCCCGAGAAGCCGCAGCTCGGCGAGGCGCTTGCCCGTCATGAGAAACGCTCCGAACGCCCAGACCGCGGCGAGGAGAAACAGGGGGGGGTGCGCGGGCTGGGTGGACGCGACGGCATACCACCCGATGGCGAGTCGGATCGGGTTCGTCAACGACTCGACGACGGCATCGAGGTAGGGCCAGTCCTTGAGGCGGATCGGGGGCAGGTTGTAGATCAGCCCGGCAACGAAGAGGGCGAAGCTCGCGACGGCGAACAGCGGCGGGAACAGCCAGATCGCGGCGACAAAGGCGCCCACGCCCAGCAGCGCGGTCACGATGAGGAGCGGCCAAACCCGCACCCGACCGGAGGGGATCGGGCGCGCGCGCTTGACCGGGTGTCGGGCATCGAAGGGCGCGTCGAGGATCTCGTTGATCGCGTAGTTGACGGACGAGACGCACCCGGAGAGCACGAAGGCCAGGATGGCGACCCAGACGATCTCAGGGGTCGGAACCGTCCCGTGGGCGACGAGCGCGAGGGTGCTCCCCACCGGCACGACGAGGTTCTTGATCCAGTGGTCGAACCGAAGCGGCCTGAGGTAGTCGAGCCACGCGCGGCCACCCCGGGTCATCGGGACCGTGGCCGCTTCGACCAGATGTCCGTCAGCCATCCCGACCTCGCGGACGCATACAAAGCGGAACGCTACCACTCGGCGCTCGGCGAAGTCAACCCGTGAGCGCCCGCCCGCCCGCGAAACGACCCCGGCGCGATCGCCTCCCGCCGAGCTCGAGCCGCCGGCCGCTCGCCCCGTGGCGCGTGAGCCCCCAGCACCTCGCCGGACTCACACTCAGCGGGTGGCGGCCGCGGGTTCCAGCGCGAAGCGCGTCAGCTCGAAGCCGACCCGGGCGTCGGACCGTCCCGCCACCATCTCGATCCGCCCGACCGCGAGCTCGATCGGTCGCGGCCCGAGCGCCTCCGGCACGGACCCCGGCGGCGCGCCCTTGACGCCGACGAAGGCGTGGGCCTCCCGAAAGTGCCCCCGCAGGTCCCCCGCGACGCCGAGCGCCCGGAGCGCCTCGACCGCGTCCGCCGTGAGCTGTCCCGACCCCTCGTCCCGCACGCCGCCCACTACGATCGTTCCGGGCTCGAGCGCTCTCACCCAGGCCGCCAGCCGATGGGCCTCCCCCACCCGGAGAAACGTATCGAACACGTCGACCGTCACCGTTTGCCCCGCCGCATCCAGCGCCACCAGGTTGTAGCCCCGGTGATCCGGCGAGAGCTCCACGCCGTTGAGCTGGATCGAGCTGGCGCTCCCGTGGGGCTGGCCCACGCTCACCACCCGCAGATCGCCGGGGCTCATCGTGCCGGTCGTCCCGATCCGGTAGCGCGCGTCGAGCGCCGAAGGCGGGCGCCGGTAGCCATACTGGAACGCGATGACGTTGGGCACGGCCCGCCGGAAGGGCGGCACGAGGGCCGTCGTGAGCGTGGCCTCGCGGTTCAGCGAAATCCGCCCGACCGACCGCTCGTTGAAGAGGACGTCGCCCCACTGGTCGAGGTCCGTACCCTGCACCCGTGGCCGGAGCGCCGCTCGCACCACCAGGTGGCTCTGCAGAAACTCGTACGACACCCACCGCTCGAGCCTGACCCCCTGTTCCGGCACGGCCGCGAGCTCGTACAGGTCGTCAGCGCCGAATCGCCCGACGAATCTCACCCGCGGGTCGGCCCGGCGCCGCAGATCCTCCCACCGGGCGCGGTCGAAGTCCGCCAGCGCCGCGGGGTGCACCACGATGTACCGGAGCGGATAGATCTCCCGCAGGCGCCTGTACACCTCCGGGGACGGGAACGGATCCTGGTGCTGATCCGAGACGGCTTCGGAGAGATCCGCCTGGAAGGAGGGTCGCACCCCGCTGAACCCGTTCACGACGCGCTTTCGATGGTGGAGCGACCAGAGCATGGCCAGCGCCTCCTCCTCGCCCCACGCGAGCGGCCACTCGAGAATCGCAAAATCGCCGGGCACACCGCGCAGGAAGTCGTAGACCGGCGGCGGCGCCGCCCAGGGAACGGGACGGTAGGGGAAGGCCGAAGACGGCAACGACTCGAGGACGACGAGACCGAGCACGCCCGCGGTCACGGCTCGGAGGAGCCAGGGCCGACCGGAGGTCCACCGCGCGACCGCCGCGACCCCGAAGGCGGCCAAGAGCGCCAGCGCGAACAGCACCACGAACCCGTAGCGGACGAGGAGGCGGATCGCATGGAGGGGCACGAGCCACGCGTAGAGGTACTGGTAGAGTCCCGGGCCGACCGGGGTGCGCCGGTAGTGAATCATCGGACCGAGAGAGCAGACGAAGAAGAAGAGCATGAGCCACCCGAGGACGAGACCCCACTCCCCCTCGGTCAGCGTGCGGCCTCCGACGCCCGCCCGGAAATGCTGCCATCCCGCAACGGCGAGCCGGAGGAGGACGAGCACCACCAGGACCGCCAGAAGCCGATGGGCCCGGGGCAGGCTGACCGACAGCGCCCCGAGGGAAACCCGTCGACCCTGGCCCGCCACCCACAGGAACGCGAGCGACACGGCCAGGCCCGCGACCAGGAAGGGCGATACTAAGCGGGTGCGGCCCTCCTGCCGCCGCTGGTCCCGCAGCCACCCCCAGCCGAGGAGCGCGAGCCCGAGAGACACCCCGCCCGGGAAGAGGTCCACCTCGGCGACGCGGCCGGTCGGGCTCAGGACGTACCAGCGCCGGGCGCCCGATTCGAGGTAGGTCAGGATGTCGGCGTGGGACTCCGACCGCAGGAGATCGCCGAGCGTCCGCTCAACCCGAAACTCCGCCCGCGTCTGGAAGTACGGCCAGGCAAACGGTCCCAGCAGAGCGGCGAGCAGGAGCGCCGCCACCCCGAGCTTCCCGACCAGGCTGAGAGTCCAGCCGCGCCAGCGGAGCAGCCCGTAGGGGAGGGCAAACGCCGCGAGCAGAAGCGCGAGCAGAATCCCGTAATACCAGGAAGAGAGTGCCTGCAGGAGCACGACGAGCACCGTCCAGGCGAGATATCGCCAGGATTGGGTTTCCAGGAAGCGCGAGAAGGCCAGGAGGCCCAGGGGGAACCCGAAGGCGGTCTGCATCTGGATGTCGACGTAGTATTCCTGGCGATAGGGGAACGTGGCGTAGATGACTCCCGCGACGAGACCGGCCGCGCGGGAGCCGGTGAGGCGGGAGGCCGCATAATACATCGCCCAGCTTGAGAAGGCCCAGACGAGGAGGAGCGCAAGGTTGTACGCGAGAATCGGGTTCCCGGACACGAGAAAGACGGGCAGTCCGACGAGGGCAGGGACCAGCAGCAACTCCGAGAAGGTCAGGCTGTTCCCGATCGGATAGAACGCGTTGCCGTGAAAGAGCCGGAGGGGAGCCTCGATGAGGTGCTGGAGGTGCAAGCCAACGATCCAGGTGTTCAGGTACGGGTCGTGATGAGGGGGGAGGAGCGACCCCAGTCCCGAAGCCAGGGGCCAGGTCTCCCAGACGACCACCCCCAGGAAGGCGGCGAAGACGCCGAGCGAGAGCGGGAACGGGTCCCGCAGCCCCGCCGTCAGACGGGCCGGCTCACCGGCTGGCCCGGAAGACATAGACGTCGGGCCACTGGTCGTTCGCCTCGTGGTAGGTCAGCCGGACGGCGCGCTCCACAGGGGTCCCGACCTCCCAGAGGAAGATCTCGGAATCCGCCCGGTCGTGCTCGTGGCCCTCGGCGGCGGCTCCCCAGATGAGCCACCGGCCGTCGTTCGAGAGCTTGGGAAAGTACTCGTGACTGTACGCGCCGGGCAGGTCCATGAAGAGCGCACGACCGGTCCCGTCCGGACGCCCGGTCATCAGGCGCGTGCCCCCGTTCCCCCCGGTCTCGACCCACACGAGGCGCTGCCCGTCCGGGGCCCACGTCGTCTGACAGGCCTGCTCCCGGGTGAGCAAGGCCAGCGTGCGCGCCTCGAGGTCGAAAACGGCGGCCCCCATGAAGGGGCCCTGGAGCCCAAACGCCCCGGCGAAGGTGCCGCGAAGGGCGAAGGTGAGCCGCCGGCCATCCGGTCCGAGCTCGACGTCTCCCAGCTCGCTGACCCCGGGGAACTCCCGCGGGCCGTCGAGGACGAGCGTCTCCTGGCGCGTGGCGAGGTCGTAGCGGAAGATCCGAGCCTCCCGCTCGAAGAGCACCGCCTTGCCGTCCGGCGTCCAGGTCGG
>CAZDYT010000308.1:0-5284 GCA_964509395.1 uncultured bacterium | reverse complement strand
GCGAAGCGGACCGGCAGCTCCTGTTGCCCCGGGCCGAGCTCGGCGTAGTACTGCTCCGGGTAGACGCCCTGGGCCATGAGGGCCTCGATGAGCTCGATGATCACAGGCGCCGCCGAGTCCATCCCGATGGTCGAAAAGCACGGGCTCTGGTCCAGGGGCACGTAGCGGTCCCCCTCGCGGCGAGCCAGCGTGAACTCGTTCTCGAACGCGGCCCTCAGCCCCACTCCTGCCTGGCGCCCCCGCGCGATCATCCGCTTCAGGAAGCTCCGGGTGCACGCCCCCCAGGGCTCCCCCTCGAGCGTCTGCATGTCGCAGAGGAGGCGCGCGGACTTCGGCGTGTACGGGAGGATGGCGAAGGTCTCCGGATCGGGCACGAGCCGGATCTCCCCCACCGGCCCGAAGGAGCCCTCCGGCACGAGCTGGTCCAGCATGTTGAACGACTGCATCGCGACGGTGAGACCGATCCCCGACCGGAGGTAGGAGTTGAGGAACTGGGTGTGGCAGGCTTTGCCGCGGATCAGGCCGTCGTTGCCGCAGTAGAGGAACCGGACGAGCTGGACTTGCGCGGACCGGCACTGCCGCACGATCTCCCGGGCCTGCCGTTCCGGTCCGGCCTTTTCCTTGGGCTTCTGGAAGTTCTGAGCGGGCATCGTGGCATCCTCCCTTCCGTCCTGGGCGGGCATGTCGGCCGCGCCGTCACCGGCTGTGCGAGCGCGCGGCGATTCTCGCACCAGCGGCGCGTCGCCCCGGCTCGCTCAGGCTTCTGCCCGCCGGTACTCGATGTACCGGGCCGTCTCGTCCGCGACCTCCCGGCCGAAGAGCGTCTCGACGACGTAGAAGGCCATGTCGATGCCCGAGGCGACGCCGGCGGAGGTGATGATCCCGTCGTCCACCAGGCGCCGCTCGCGCTCGACTTTCAGGCTCGCGTCCAGGGACTCGAGCAGGTCGAGGGCGCCCCAGTGGGTCGTCGCGCGCCGGCTCGCCAGGAGGCCCGCCTTGGCCAGGAGGAGCGAGCCCGTGCACACCGAGGTGACCTTCCGGGCGCCGGCCGCGACCCGGCGAATCCACTCGAGCGTCTCGCCGTCGTGCAGGAGGGCCCGGGTCCCGAAGCCGCCGGGCACGACCAGGAGGTCGATCGGCGGCGCGGCCGCGACCGGGTAGTGCGGAATGACCTGGAGGCCGCCCGTCGCGGTCACGGGCGTGGCCGCCTTGGCGACGGTGAAGACGCGGAACGGCGCGCTCTCCTCCGAGCGCCGTGACTCGACCCCGGGCACCAGCCGGGCTCGCGAGAAGACCTCGAACGGGCCGGCGAAGTCCAGCACCTCCACCCCGTCGAAGATCAGGATCCCGACGTTCCATCGCTCCATCTCGGCCTCCTGCTCGGTGCTCGCGGCATCCGCGTCCGCCCCGGGCGCGTCGCCGACCCGTTCGAGGGCGCGCGGGGAGGAGAGGATCGTCCGGGCCGAGGGCGCGCCACGCTCAGCCCCGGCCCGCCGGAGGGTCGATGACCGGCGCCTCGGGGGTCGTCGCCTGACGTTCTTCGAAGCTGATGCGGTCCTGGATCCCGGCCGTCCCGCCCTCGCGCACCAGGCGCTCCACGCGGACGCCGATGAGGCGGATCTGTTTCCGCCGGGGGTTCTCGGCGCCATCGAGAAACGGCCGGAGCGCCCGCTCGACCTCGTCCTGCAAGGCCTCCAGGCTCGCCAGGGGGGCTTTGCGTGTATGGGAGCGGCTGGTCGTCACGAAGTCGGCAAAGCGAACCGTCACCGTCACGGTCCGGAACGCGCGAACGCCCTCGGCCAGGAACCGGCGAAACACGGCGTCCGCGAGCCCCCGGGCGCGCTCGAGGATGAAGGCGGACTCGAGCGTGTCGTGCTCGAACGTCTCCTGCTCCCCGACGGATTTCGGCTCCCACTCGTCCGAGACCGGGCTGTCGGAGATGCCGCACGCTCTCTCGTGCAGGTCGTCGCCCCACTTGCCGAACCAGGCCTTCAAGTGTGCGGGATCGACCGCCCGTAGCTCGGCGATGGTGCGGATGCCTTTGTCGTGGAGGAACAGCTCCGTTTTCGGGCCGATGCCGGGGATGACGCGGATCGGCAGCGGGTCGAGAAACGGCTGCACGTCCTCCGGCCGCACGATGGTCAGCCCGTCCGGCTTGCGGAAGTCCGAGGCGATCTTGGCGACCAGCTTGTTTGGCGCGATGCCGACCGAGCAGGTGAGACCCTCGCGCTCGCGAATGGCCGCCTTCAGCCCTCTGACGTGCGCTTCGGCGCGTTCGAGATCCCCGAGGGACGAGAGATCCAGGTAGGCCTCGTCGATGCTCGCCTCCTCGAAGGCATCGGCGTCTCGAGCCACGATCGCCATGATCCGGCGCGAGACCTCCCGGTAGAGGGCATGGTCGCCCCGGAGGAACACGGTGTCCGGCTCGCCCCGCCGTCGAGCCGCTTCGGCGAGCCGCCAGGCGCGGGAGATCGGCATGGCCGACCGGATGCCGTACTTCCGCGCCGCGTAGTTCGCCGTGGTAACCACGCCGCGCCCCTGGCCGCCCTTCGGGTCGGCCCCGGTGACGATGGGCCGCCCGCGGAGACGCGGATCCTGCCGCTCCTCCACCGCGGCGAAGAAGGCGTCCATGTCGAGATGGGCGATGATCCTCATGCCCGCGCGATGCCCCGACGATCAGTTGGTGGACGACCTCGGGCGAAGAGCACCGTGACCGGCTTCCGCTCCCCTTCGCGAGGGGCGTTCCGGGGGGTGAGGATCTTCTGCCCAGATCTCCGACCTCGCCGGCCCGGCGGCGGACGGCGGGCCAAGCTTAGCCCCGGCTCCCCGCGCGGTCAATGACCGTCGGGGTTCTTGACCGTCGGGGCTCTCACGGACGGACTGCGGACTTGCGCGGGGGAGCCCGGTCCAGTAGGCTCAGACGCATCACGACCAGGAGGCCAGTCATCGGATCCGAGATGGATTTCCTGGAGGCCATCGAGCGGCTGCACGCCCGCGGCGTGACGGACGGGCTGCCGGTGATTCCGCCGACCCCGGAGCTGGTGCGGCGGTTCGTCGAGGCGAGCGGCCGGCCCGGCGGCGAGCTGGTGGGCATCGTGCCGCCCAACATGGGGCGGGGCACCGTCGAGAAGATCGCCGTCAACGCCGTCCTGGCCGGCGCCCGGCCCGAGTACATGCCGGTGATCGTCACCGCCGTGCGCGCCATCTGCGCGGAGCCGTTCGGCCTCCACGGCGTCGCCGCCACCACGAACTTCGTCTCGCCCCTCCTCATCATCAACGGTCCCGTCCGGAAGGACCTGGACGTGAACTGCGGTGCCGGGGTCTTCGGGTCGGGCTGGCGGGCCAACGCCACCATCGGGCGGACGATCCGGCTCGTGATGGTCAACCTGGGCGGCGCCCGGCCCGGCGTGATCTCGATGTCGACGCTCGGCCATCCGGGCCGCTACACCTACTGCATCGGCGAGCACGAGGAGGTGAGCCCCTGGCCGCCGCTCCACGTCGACCGGGGGTTCGCGGCCGACGACAGCACCGTGGCCGCCTTCGCGGGCGAGGCGCCCCACGGCGTCTACGACCACCGGAGCCGGCGCGCCCACCAGATCCTCAACTCGATCGCGGTGAGCCTCGCCGCGACGTGGAACTACAAGCTCACCGGCTACGGCGACACGCTCGTGGTGCTCTCGCCCGAGCACGCGCGCACGATCGCCGACGACGGCTGGGACAAGGCTCGGATCCGGCAGCATCTCTGGGAGCGCTGCCAGCTCGCGGTCCGCGAGCTCTGTCCGAACGACGAGTGGGGCGAGGGGCTGCCGGAGGACATCCGGCGGAAGTTCGCCGACCCGGAGCACGAGGAGACCCGCATCCCGAAGTTTCGGAGCCCCGAGAACCTGATCGTCATCGTGGCGGGGGGCACGGCGGGGCGTTTCTCGGCCGTCATTCCCGGGTTCACCTTTCCGGGCGGCAGCCAGCTGGTCATCGAGCGCATCGAGCGAGCGAGATTGGCATGAGGCCCGACGGCCACAGGCCGGGGGCGTCACGAGCCGACGAAGGAGGGCCGCACCGTGGAATACCTCGACCCCACTGATTCCGTCGCCACGCCGCGCCGGCGAGCGCCGCGCGTCCCGAGCCTCGACGGGAAGGTCGTCGTGCTGCTCGACATCTCGAAGCCCAAGGGCAACTTCTTCCTCGACCGCGTGGAAGAGCGGCTGCGGGCCGAGGCGCGCCCGAAGGCGGTGCTGCGCTTGACCAAGCCGACCTTTACCAAGCCCGCGCCGGAGGCCCTGCGCGGGGAGGTGCTCGCGGCCGCCGACGCGGTGATCGAGGCGCTCGCCGACTGAGGGTCGTGCACCACGTGCAGTGTGCACGACGGCGTCTTCTTCGAGGATCAGGGCAAGCCGACGGCGACCATCATCACGACGGAGTTCGCCCGCGCCGCGCAGGCGCAGGCGGAGGCCCTGGGGCTGCCCGGCTACCGCCCCGTGGTGATCGCCCATCCGATCCAGCCGCTCCTGCGCGAGGAGGTCCGGGCCTTGGCGGACAAGGCGTGGGAGGAGATCCAGGCGCGCCTGATCGAGGGCTGAGGCCGCCCGACCCGGCGGCCGGCGGGCGGGCCGCGGAGAGGCGCCCGCCTTCTCGCGAAGAGCTTACCGGCTGTGTCCCGGGCGCGGCCCCGGCTCTCCGGGGAGCCGCCAGAGCCGGCCCTGCGGCGGCTCGGTCGACAGGCAGAACTGTGGCAGGACGAAGTCCGGCGCAATCGGCTGGAACAGCACCTCGACGCGGGCCCCGATCGCGACCCGCTCCTCGGCCTCCGGCCGGAAGTCCCGCGTGAGGAGGTTCGCCACGAGGCGGAGCCCATCGTCCGGGGTCGGGACGCCGCGCTGCTCGTCCAGCTCGACGACGACCATGGGGTACGGGGCCCAGTCGCGGAAGCCGGGCTGGATGGCCTGCACCACGATCCCGTAGGAGTAGATGGCGCCCCGCCCGCTCACCTCGTGCCAGCTCCAGGCGAGCGACGCGCACCAGGGGCAGCCGGCGCCGGGCGGGTAGCGGAGGAGCCCGCACCCCTCGCAGCGGTGGACGACGAGGCGGCCGGCGCGCGCGGCCTCGAAGTAGCCGCGCCACTCCGAGTCGGTCCTGGGCACGATCAGCATCATGTCGCGGTAGTCCACGCGCTCGGGCAGCTCGCTCACGCTAGCGGCCTGTCGGAGACACCGCGCCACTCGCGAAAGAACGACCGCAACGCCTCAAGGTGTTCCGCTCCGGGCGCCGGCTTCGCCGGCGCAACCCC
>CAZDYT010000307.1:0-5298 GCA_964509395.1 uncultured bacterium | reverse complement strand
CCTCGGCGAGCCCGTGGAGCACGTCCACCTCCGTCCCGGTCGCTTCCGCCAGGGCCTTCACCCACGGCCACGCCCTGGGCGGCCAGCACGACACATCGGTCGGATACACGAGCCGGCGGAGCCCATGGCCGCCGGCCCGGGGCACGGCCGGCAGCGGCCGCACCGTGACGACGGGGCAGGGCGCGAGGTCGACGACCTCCCCCGCCACGGACCCGAGGAGGAGTCGGTCCAGCCCGGTCCGCCCGTGCGTGCCGACCACCAGGAGATCCGCGCCCTCCCGCTCGCATCGCGCCAGGATGCGGGGGGCAGCCGATCCTTCCTCGACCTGGACGCTCACGCGCAGGCTCTCGTCGATCATGAACTCGACGAGACGGCCGAGGGCCGCCAGCGTCTGCCGCATCTCCGCCTGCCGGGAACGCCCGTGGGTCGGTGCGTCGAAGGGCCCCTCGGGCGACACCGGAGGCAGGACGTGCAGGAGGAAGAGCTCGGCCTTGGTGGCGAGCGCCAGGCGCTGGGCGAACGCCCACGCGGGGCCGGAGGCCGGCGAAAAGTCGGTCGCGCACAGGAGGCGCCGCACCGCGGTCATCTCCGGTCACCCACCTCGAGAGGCGGAAGCGCCAAGGGAGGCCCGGAAGCGGAAACGGGGTCGGCGCCGATTCGCTGCCGCGCTACTGGAACCGGTAGCCGAGCGTCATGACGACGATGTGGGCCGCGTAGCCCTTGAGGTCGTTCCCGAGGAAGATCGACGTGACTCCCGGCACGAAGGGGTTGAGCCCGTCGGTGCGGAAGTCGTCCTTGTCGAACTTCTCGTAGATGTAGCCGAGGCTCGCGGTCCAGGCCTTCCAGAAGTGGTACCGGAACGAGGTCTCGAGCCGGATCAGGCTGTCCTTGAGATCCGGGAACGGCCGGGCGGTCGCGTTCGCCCGCTGGGCAGCGGTCCCGCTGGTCGGCGTGACCGGGTTCCGCGTGTTCACCTCGCCCGTCGCCCGCGAGTAGCTCAGGTCGAAGACCCAGTCGAGCGTCCTCGGGACGAGCGCCGCCTTGGCGCCCGCGTGGACGGTGTGGATGGTGTCCACGTTGTCGGAGATCCAGTCGAAGTCGGCGAAGTCGAACGTGACCGTCCCAGCCACTTCCCGGTTCCGGGAGCGTTGCTGCTGGTCGATCCGCTCGTAGACATAGCCGGCGGTGAGGGTCAGCCACTGGACGGGGTTCCACCCCAGGTCGAAGCCGGCCGACCAGCTCTCAGCCTTCTGGAGCCCGAGGGGGGAGTCGATGTAGTCGTCCTTCCGGTAGCTCACGGTGGGGGTGATGCTGATCACGTCCGTTGGCGTGAGCTGCAGCAGGAAGTCGACCCGGTGCCGGTCCCGGTCGCCCTCGTCGAACTTCCGGAGGAGGACCGACTGGTTCTGGGCTTTTTCCTCCGGGCTTGGCTCCTCCTCGACCACCGTGTGCGCGAGGTGGGCGAAGGTGTTGTACTCGGAGATCCGCCGGAACGACGGCCGGTAGCTCAGGCGCGCCAGCATCCAGTCGAGCGGCGTCGCATCCACCACCGCCTTGGCGAAGTACTCGTCGCTCGTCGGCACCTCCCGGTGCTCGTTGCGGTCCCAGCGCTCCCAGCCGCCGCCCACGGTCACCGCGACCGGCTGGCCAAACCGCCACCGCGCATCCAGATCGGCGTTGTGCTTCGTGTAGTCGAACCGGCCTGCCCGGCGCGCCTCTCCCACCAGGGTGCGGTCGTTGACCATGTGAGCGGGAAAGACGATGTCGTCGGTCATGTCGTCGAGGTCGAACAGCCGGTACTTGGCCGACAGCGTGAGCGGTGGGAGCGGTCGGGTGGTCGCGTTGAGATTGAACAGGAACGTGCCCACCATGCCGTCCAGGCTCCCCTTCGGCAGCGTGAGCAGCGGCGAGGAGATCGCCGGGTTGATCGTGTGGGGGAGGAAGTCGGCATCTTGGAGCCGGAGGCTGTACGAGAGGTTCGCGGTGACGCGGGTGCGCATCGGGAGGTTCACCCCGCCCGCCAGCGTGAGCGTGTGGGCCATGTTGTCGGGCGCGAGCGACGCCTGGCCGCGCGCCGGCCCCGTCGCGTCCCCGCCGCACTGCGCGAGCTGGAAGCACGGGTTGTCCGCGACGACGGCCTTCTCTCCGTTCTCGAAGATGGACAGCGTGTACCCGGCCTGGAGCTGCCACCCGTCGCCCACCCAGCTGGCCCGGATCCGGAAGTCGTGGATCGTCTGGTCGATCGGCTCCAGGACCTCGATGAAGTTGTTGCCGGGGCTGCCGAACGCCATCCCGAGGGGGCGCTCGCCGTCCTTCTTGATCCGCGTGTACTCGAGCTTGAGGTCGAGGTCGGGCGTCGGCGTCAGGGTGAAGGAGAACCGCGCGGTGTCCCAGTGCGTGCTGATCCGGTCGAGCTCCCGCGCCGTGTTGTAGGCGGAGAGCGGCGGCCGCGGCGTCGGCAGCGTGAAGACGCCGGGCGCCGGCTCCGTCGCGAGCAGCCGCCCGGTCGTGGAGAAGACGTGCGGCGTCTGGTCCCACTCGAAGCCGAAGTTCCAGACGCCGGGGCGGCCCGACGAGAGGAAGAACTCCTGGTCCTCCTGCCCGATCTTCGCGCCGCCCAGCTCGACCGCGTAGCGCCCGTCGGGACGGAAGAGCCGGACGCGGAACGCGCCGAAGGGCTGCTCGGAGAGGTCGCGGTACTCCTCGAGCTTCGCCTTCCGGTCCTTCGACGGCTCGTCGATGAAGACGCGGCCGCCCAGCTCCACGTCGCCCTCGATCTTGAGCCCGAAGATGGGCGTCTGCGCGGAGGCGACGCCGCACATGCTCAGCACCGCTGCCGCAACAACCAGCCGGACCGTCCCGGGGGCGGCCATGGGGCCTCCTATCGCGTGAACGCGAAGCCCGACGGGTGGTTCGAGCCGTGGATGTTCACGTGGCAATTCGTGCACTGCCGCCCGAGGACGAACTTGAGGTTGCTCGGGACCGGCTCCAGGCCGTACGGCCTCGTCGGATGCCGCGTCTCGATGTGGCACTGCTGGCAGAGCCGCGGCTTGGCCAGCTTGAGCATCTTCTCGTGGTTCGAGCCGTGGGGATCGTGGCAGTTGGTGCAGCTCTCCGTCACCGGCACGTGCTCCCACAGGAACGGCCCGCGCTTCTCGGCATGGCACGTGTAGCAGGTGTCGTTGACCGAGTTCTCCTTGAGGAGGGCGGGCGTGACCGTGCCGTGCGGGTTGTGGCACGAGGTGCACGTCATCTTGCCCTCGCGGAGCGGCATGTGGGAGAAGCGCATCTGCTGGGCGCGCCGCTCGAGGTGGCACTGCCCGCAGGTCTCGATCTCGGTGGCCCTGGCGAGCTGGAAGCGCGGGGAGACCTCCTCCATCACCCGGTGGCAGTTGGTGCAGGCGACGTCGCGCGACTCGTGGGGGCTCCCTTGCCAGAACAGGCGCGCGGTCTTCTCGTGGCACGTGAGGCACACGGCGTTCCGCTGCTCGACCGGGGCCGGATCCTTCCGGCTGAACGAGATGAGCCCGCCGACCCCTTTGCCGCCCCCCGCCTCCACGTGCGCCTTGCCGGGGCCGTGGCAGCTCTCGCAGCCGAGGCGCTCCTGCTCGTTGCGCGGGTGGTTGAGGAACAGGCGCCCCATCTTCGTCCGGCTGAACTTCGCGAACTGATCCTCGTGGCAGGCCTTGCAGATCTCCGCGCCGATGTACGCGTCCGGCGGGGCGGCCGCCGCCGCGGGCTGCGCGGGAGGTCTCTGGGCACGGGCGCAAGATGCGATGACGAGGGTGACGAGGAGAAGGAGGAGCGCGACCGCCGGGATGACGCCGAGCAGTGACCCGCCTCGTCGAGCCATAGTGCCCCCTCCGACGACGAGGAACCGACACCAGCAACCGCGCCGGATCTTAAAGAGGCTCAGCGCGCGGTGTCAATGAGGTGTTCGCGCTAGCGCGAACCACTCGCGAAGGTCACGCGGGATGAGGAAGGCCGCGCGGGTGACGCGGCGGACGATGCGGGCCGGGAGCGTGTCCACGTGACGGTTCCGCCGGCCGGCCCAGCCCCGGACTGGGGTGGCAATGCGCGGGACGTCACGGGCCCCGCGGACCGACCCGCGCGAGCGCCGCCTCCGCCTTCTGCCGGGCGACCTCGAGGAGCGCGGCGGCGACGCCGGGGTTGTGGGCGCCGCGCGCCCCGCGGACCAGGCTCAGCGCCCGCCGCGCCTCCTTCACCAGCGCGTCCGCGTCGCCGGTCTCGTGCCCCGCCCGCCGCGCGCCGGCGAGCGTGGCCTCCGCCCGCCGGAGGATGGCGGACACCCGGGCAGCCTCCTCGTCGAGCCCGGTCGTCCACTCGCCCAGGAAGGCCGCGTATGACGCGTCATGACAGCCGACGCACTTCTGGCCCACCGCCTGACGGGAGTGCTTGAGCGTGAAGTCGTGGCAGCCCGTGCAGGGGACCGCGTCCGCCATGGCGTTCGGCTCGACCTTCACCAGGTCGGTCTGCGCCTGCCCCCGGTAGAACGCCGCCTGGGCCCGGTGACAGGACTCGCACCGGTCGTTCTGCAGGCTGTGGTGGCAGCCCGAGCACGTCGCGGGCGTCGCCGTGACGGCCTTGTGGACTTCGGCCGAGTGGCAGGCCGTGCACACGGCGCCGAACTCGGTGACGTGCCGGACATGGGGAATCCTTTGCTTCCCGAACATCACCGTCTCGGGCCGCTTCACGCCGGCTTGCTCGTGGCAGAGGACGCCGCAGTACCCGCCGCGGACCAGCGTGTCATCGGCCTGGACCGGCGCCTGGCCCAGCAGGCCCACGGCCTCGTCGAGCCACCCGTTGGCCAGCTTGAGCAGATCCGCCGCGTAGAAGACGTTGTGCACGCCCTTCCCGAGCGCGACGAACCGAGTGTTGAACTCCGCGTCCTCCACGAGCCGGCGCGCGCGCGCGTGCCTGGGGTTCTTCGGATCCGCGCCCGCGAGCGCCGCGCGCGCGGCGGCGAGCTTCGGCGCCACGATCTCCTGCATCTTCGCGAGCGTCCCGGTCCACCGCCCGAGCATCCCGCGGTACTTCTCGCCATGGCAGCCGACGCAGGCCTGCTCGCTGGGCCGGAACGTCTGCCCCACGATCCGGGCCCGAGCCTCCTCCTCCTTGGGCGCGATGTGACAGGCCACGCACTCCACCCGCACCTGGAACATGTGACTGGGGATCATCGGGGTGCCGCGCCCGCCCAGACCGAGATACATGTGGAGCACCCCCTGGTGCTTTCCCTGGTGACAGCCGCGGCAGTCGAGCTCGCCCGTCCCATGCGCC
>CAZDYT010000306.1:0-5347 GCA_964509395.1 uncultured bacterium | reverse complement strand
AGGGCCTCGGTGAGGTCGCGGTTCCGGGCCTCGAGCTCCTGGAAGAGGCGCACGTTCTCGATCGCGATCACCGC
The DNA here is from genome assembly GCA_964509395.1 of uncultured bacterium. GTDB lineage: Bacteria > Methylomirabilota > Methylomirabilia > Rokubacteriales > DASRDR01 > CAZDYT01. The sequence goes on along the minus strand of CAZDYT010000306.1, from coordinate 5,273 downwards.
CTGGTCGGCGAACGTTTTCAGAAGCGCGATCTGCTGGTCGGTGAACGGGCGGACCTCGGTCCGATAGATCGTAATCGCCCCGATGGCCATGCCAGTTCGCAGCAACGGCGTGCCGAGCGTCGTCCGAATCCCTTCACGTTCTGCGTTCGCCTTGATGTCGAGAAACTCGGTCTCGACCTCGGCCAGCAGATCAGGCAGGTGAACAGTCTGCGCATCGATGATTGCCCGGCCGCTCACGGACCCGCGCGTAATGGGCCTCGTCTCCCCGAGTCCCAACGCGGTGCGAACCGACCCACGGCTCGCGACCCTGCGCATGAGGCCGCCTTCGATGCGGTAGAGCGAGGCGTCCTCCGCATCGCACAACCGCGCGGCACTTTCCACGACCGCATCGAGCACCGGCTGGAGGTCGGTCGGCGAGCTCGAGATGACTCGCAGGATCTCGCTCGTGGCCGTCTCTCGCTCCAGGGCGACCGTCAGCTCGCGGTTGCGGGCCTCGAGCTCCCGGAACAGGCGGACGTTCTCGATGGCGATCACCGCCTGGCTGGCGAAGGTCGCGAGCAGCTCGACCTGCTTGTCCGTGAACGCCCGCACCTCGCGCCGGTGGACGGCAATCGCCCCGACGAGCGCGCCTTCCTTCAGCATGGGCACCGCCGCGGCCGTCCGCATCCCTTCCGCCTGGTAGTACGGCAGCGCGGGCCCGAGCTCCGGCTCGGCGAGGATGTCGAGGATCTGGACGGGCCGGCGCTCCAGCCCGACCCGCCGGACCGCGCTGCCGTGCCCCGGGCGGATGGGCGTCCCTTCGATGTACGCCTTGAAGTCCGGGGAGATGTTGTAGGCCGCGGCGAGGTGGAACACCTCCCCGTCGAACCGGAAGATTGCGGCGTTGTGTACCTCGCAGAGGCGCGCGGTCGTCGCGAGGATGGCGTCGAGTACCGGCTGGAGGTCATTCGGCGAGCTCGAGATCACCCGGAGGATCTCACCGGTCGCGGTCTCTCGCTCCAGGGCCTCAGTGAGCTCCCGATTCCGGGCCCCGAGCTCCTGGAACAGCCGAACGTTCTCGATCGCGATCACGGCCTGGTCAGCGAACGTTTTCAGAAGCGCGATCTGGGTATCGGCAAAGGGCCGGACTTCCGTCCGGCGGATAAAAATGGCGCCGATGGGCACACCCTCGCGTAAGAGCGGTGTCGCCAGCACGGTCCGATGGTTCCAAAGCCTCGAGTGGGGCTTGGCGTCCGGGAACTCCGTGTCGAGCTCTGCCGACAGGTCACGGACGTGAACCGTCTGGCGGTCGACGACGGCGCGGCCGGCGACCGACCCCCGGCTGATCCGCATCGCCTCGCCTACCAATCGGCTCGGGATCGGCCCGTACGAGGCGACCACCCGGAGGAGATCGCCGTCGACGCGCAGGATCTGACCCACGTCGGCGTCGCAGAGCCGCGCGGCATGCTCGGCGACGGCCCGCAGCACCGACTGGAGACCAGTCGGCGCGCTGCTCATGACGCGCAGGATCTCACTGGTGGCGGCCTGCTGCTCGCGCGCCTGGGCCAGCTCCCGGCTCTGCGCCTCGACTCTCCGTTCGAGGTCGGCTCCCGGCGCCCTGAGTCCCGTCATCTTACGGGCCAGAAGCAGGCTCGCCCCGACCGACAGCCCGAGACCCAGGGCCAAGAGCAGGGCCAGCCGGAGTAGCGGAGCGGACAACAGGTGGGTCTCGGTGAGGGCAACGGCGAGAAGGGCCGCGCCGACCAGGATGACGCAGAGGACGAAACACTCCCGGAAGAGGTGGCCCCCGGGCTTACGCACGGACACCATGGTGCCGACACCTCGCCGCGAGCCGTGGGTGGCTCATCCTAGCACTGCCCCCCGGGCGGGTGGGGCGTCAAATCCCCTACTCGAGGCTGACGCGATCGCCCCGCCGGATGCGGCCGCTCCCCAGGACGGCCGCATAGACGCCCACGTTGACCTTGTTGTGCTGGGCCGCCGTGCGCAGGATGCCCGGGTCTCTGGGGAGATCGCCCTGGGGCAGGGTCGTCATCACGCAGCGCGGACACGGCCCGGTGATGCTGAGACGAACGGACTCCCCGATGGCCACGGTCTGGCCGATCCAGGCATCTTCGACGAAGCCCTTCTCGCCGGCGGTCGGCTGGACCACGATGTTCGGCCGAAACCGCCGAACCTCGAAGCGCCCTTGCGGATAGAGCTCGCGGAGCTGGTCGATCGTGGCGGTGGTCAGCAGGTGAACGGCGGCGAGGTCGAAGAACGTCTCGGGCGGCATCAGCTCATCGGTCACGGTCTCGCGATGGGCGAGCCCGTCCATATCCGGCCAGTACTCCTCGAGGGTGGGAGTCTTGGGCGCCGGAGTCCGCAGCGTCACCTCCCGGCCGAGCGCCTTGGAGAGGATCCGGTCGACGTCAGGCTGCTCGCTGCTGAGCAGGGTGCCGTCGGGAAGCGTGATGCGGACCGGAGGAAGCCTCGGGCCCGCGCTGGGGGGCTCGACGAAGGCCGCCCGGAAGTCAAAGAGCCTCTCCCACTTCCGGGGGTTCTTGGCGCTGGCGACCTTCCCCGTGGCCGGGTCCATGAGGGCAAACGCACGGTCCCCGAGCAGGCCACGCTCCCTGACCTGGGCGTCGTTCAGCTCCTCTCCGATCATGGACTTGACGGGATATCGCCACACCGAAACCACCGACCCCACGGCCCTCGGCGCACTTGCCATGGTCGCACCTCCCTACTACCGTCAGCCGCCCCCGGTGCCCCGGGGCCGGTCGCTCGGGATGGATACCCCACGGAGAGGCCATCCGGCACCATGCCACGAAGGCTCGGGCGGCCCCCCGGGGCCCTCGGTATCGTCAAGGCAGGGGGCTAACGCGTTCTCCGCGGGCCGACTTCGGGGCAACGTGAGGCCCTCGGGCCTGGGGAGAGTCTAGAGGGGGCCGGGAAGGGGGTCAAGGCCGCGGGGCTCCCTCCCTTGGGGGGACTTCGGGTCGGCCCCGCGAGAGGAGCCCGCGAGGGACGCGGCCGGCTACTCCGAGCGGTAGTTCGTGAACTGCATCTCGATCCCCAGGTCTCGATCCCGGAGCATGCGGATCACGGCCTGGAGGTCGTCCTTGTTCTTGGCGAAGACGCGAACCTGGTCCTCCTGGATCTGGGACTGGACCTTGAGCTTCGTCTCCTTGATCAGCCGCACGATCTCCCTTGCCTTCTCCATCGGGATCCCTTGCTGGATGCCGATCCGCTGCCGGACGGTCCCGCCCGAGGCCGGCTCGACCTTCCCGTAGGAGAGCGCCTTGAGGGGGACGCCGCGGCGGTGGAGCTTCGACTGGAGGAGGTCGATGACCTGCCGGAGCACGTAATCGTTGTCCGTCTGGATGACGATCTCGTGCTCCTCCAGCGTCACCTGGCTCTTGGTCTGCTTGAGATCGTAGCGGGTCTGAATCTCGCGCGTCGCCTGGTGGACCGCGTCCGCCACGGCCTGCGGCTCCACCTTGCAGGCGATGTCGAAGGAGTTCTCGCCCTTGGCCATTAGCCTCGGAGGGGGGCTGCGCCCCCCTTCCGAACCTCCCCCCCACCGGAAGGGAGCGACGTCGCGAAGGCCGCAGGCCGACGCCGTCGCGAGCAGATGGAAATCGCGCGGGCAAAGCCCGCGCTCGGAGCGGCTCGTTCAGAAGCGGACGGACCATTCGCGGGTGATGAGCGTAAACCCGATGGGCGAGCGGAATGGAGTCTCCTTCCCGCAGGCTCGCCGAGCGGTACCGCCGAACCGTTCTCCAGCATGCGGCTAGGGTCCTTGAACCACCAAACTCGTGGTCAATGAGTCAAGTTTCACCGCCCAACCGCCTCGGGCCGTGGCCGAGACCCGAGCAGCCCTAGGACGCAGGGAGGAGGCGCGCCGACGACCGAGGACGCCGGGATGCGATGGGGATCGGCCACGGCGCTAGGGCTGGCCGAGACCGGGCGTCGGCACCACGGCCACGCCCGGCGGCGGGACGAAGGTGAAGAGCGAGTCGGCGAGCCCCGGATTCACGCGCACGTCGAGGAAGCGCACGGTGACCGTGTTCCCCAGCTCGTCGTACACGACCGCCTTCCGAACGAGCCCGCTCTGGGGATCCACCGAGAGGACCAGGCGGGCCAGCATCGGCTCGGGCCGCTTCGGGGCGAGATCGAGGATGACCAGCCCGTCCGGGTCGGTCGGCTGCGCCGGGTTGAGGAAGCGCGCCTGGAAATGCTCCCGGACCTGTCCCAGACCCTGCAGGAAGCTCCCTGCCGGCCCGGCGAGGGCCCCCGGCGCGTCCGTCACGTTCACCTGCTTGAGCTCGGGCGTGTAGACCCACAGGCGCTGGCCGTCCGAGACGATCTCCTGGGGCGTGGGGGTCGCGTACTCCCAGCGGAGCTTGCCCGGCTTCTTCAGATACAGGGTCCCTCGGGCCTCGAGGGTCTGGTTCAGGGTCCGGTTGAAGGCCGCCTGCTGAAACGTCGCCTTGAGGTCGCGGATGCCCCGGTACGCCGTCTCGAGGCGCTGCACCGCCTCGTCCAGGGTCGGCGCCGGCGCGCTAGCCAGCCCGCCGGCCGGCTCCGCGAGGAGGACGACGAAGACGAGGAGGGGCCCCCAGGTGCCGGCTAGCATGGTGCGCCGTTGAGGGCTCATCCGTCCACGCGCGTCCGGCCGTAGCGCTCCGAGCGCGGGCTTTGCCCGCGCGATTTCCATCTGGTCGCGACGGCCTCGGCCTGCGGCCTTCGCGACGTCGCTCCCTTCCAGGGGGGGAGGTTCGGAAGGGGGGCGAAGCCCCCCGCCGAAGTTTTAGAGTCCGAGCTCTTCGAGAGCCTCGATGATGATGTGCTTGGAGGCGAGGTGGGCATCGTTCAGATGGATCAAGTAGCCCGAGAGCTCATCCGGCAACTGGAACGGCAGGTGGCACTTCCGGCAGGTCTCCCGGCGCACGGGGATGTTGACGCGGTAGGCCTTGAGCACCGCGCGGAGCAGCCGGCTCTCCCGCGTGATGCCCACCCGATCCACCGGCACCCCGATCGCCTGCTCGAAGATCTGGGCGACGGCGCAGGCGGCGTCGCCGTCCGTCAGCAGCCCGAAGGCCTGACGCCGGTCGTTTTGACGCAAGAACTCACTGAGCTTCATGCTCAGTATGATTCCCGAGACCGCCCCCCTCTGTCAACCGCCACGGGTAGCGGTCCGATCGGAGGGACGAACGTCGGCCTTCGCGGGCACGAAAAATGCTGGACGGCGCCGTGGGCATGGGTCCCGTCGAAGGCTCAGCGGGGGGTGC
>CAZDYT010000305.1:0-5358 GCA_964509395.1 uncultured bacterium | reverse complement strand
CGGCGACTTCCAGGTCCTCTGGGACGTCTCGCTCCGCGTGGCGGATGGGGAGATCGTGGCCCTCCTGGGCCCGAACGGCGCCGGCAAGTCCACGATCCTCAACACCGTGTCGGGGCTCGTGCCCGCGCAACGGGGACGGATCGAGTTCCGTGGGCGCCCGCTCGACGGGCTCCCGGCGCACCGGCGGGTCGGCGAGGGGCTCGCCCACGTCCCCGAGCGACGCCGGCTCTTCCCGTACCTCACCGTCCGCCAAAACCTCTGGCTCGGGGCGCATCACAGCGAGGCGCGCCGGCACCGGGCCGAGACCCTGGCCTGGGTCGAATCGCTCTTCCCGCTCCTGCGCGAGCGGGCCGACCAGCTCGCCCACACGCTCTCCGGCGGCGAGCAGCAGATGGTGGCCATCGCGCGCGGGTTGATGTCCCGCCCGCGCTTCCTGATGGTCGACGAGCCCACACTCGGACTCGCGCCGCGCGTCGTCACGGAGATCCTGGACGTGCTCCGGCGGCTCTGCCGCGAGCATGGCATCACGCTCCTGTTCGTCGAGCAGAACGTCCAGCTCGCGCTCTCCCTCGCCCACCGCGGCTACATCCTGGAGTCCGGGCGGGTCTTGCTCGACGGGACCGCCGAAGCTTTGCTCGCGTCCGACGAGGTGAAAAAGGTCTTCCTCGGGCTCTGAGATCATCTTCGGAGGGTGCGCTGCCGATTCTTCGGCGGCCGACGCATGGGGCATTTGCAGACCCCCCGCCGGCTATGCTAGCGTAGAGGTGGACCTCGACTCACCTCGCATGGAGACCATCCAACGATCCTGCGCAGCAGCGGGCGCGTCGGCGCGCCCCTGAGCCCGAGACCCCGGACCGGAGGATCCCCATGGCCAGTCAGACCATCCCGCACCTCACGGACGCGTCGTTCGATTCCACGCTGGCCGAGCATTCGGAGCCCGTCATTGTCGATTTCTGGGCCGAGTGGTGCGGCCCCTGCAAGGTGATCGCGCCCGTCCTCGAGGAGCTGGCCCGGGAGTACGCGGGAAAGGTCTCGCTCGCCAAGGTCAATGTCGACGAGCACCCGGGGCTCGCGGCACGGTTCCAGGTCCGGTCGATTCCCACGCTCCTCTTCTTCAAGGGGGGCCGCGTCGTGGATCAGGTGATCGGCGCGGTGCCGAAGGCGCAGATCAAGAAGCGGCTCGACGCGGTCGCCTGACAGCCGGCGGTGATGGAAGGCGAGGACCCCGCCGCCCTCGGGGGCGGCGCCGTGACGCTCCGCGAGTTCGGGGAGCGCGCGCTGATCGAGCGAGTGCGCCGGCGCCTCGGCCCGCCCAGCGAGGACGTCCTCGTCGGGATCGGGGATGACGCCGCCGCTGTCGCGTGGCCGGGCGGCACCCTCCTCCTCACGACCGACATGCTCGTCGAGGACGTCCACTTCCGGCGAAAGACCACCACGCTGCGTGAGCTTGGTGCGAAGGCGCTCGCCGTGAACCTCTCGGACATCGCCGCCATGGGGGGCGAGCCGCGCTTCGCCCTTGTCGCCCTCGCGCTGCCCGCCGCCGCGTCGGTCGGGGACGTGGACGACCTCTACGCGGGCCTCACGGAGCTGGCCGCCCGCTACGGGGTCGCGCTGGTCGGTGGCGACACCTGTGCGGCACCCGAGCGAATCGTCCTCACGATCACGCTCGTCGGGCGCGTGGAGGGCGCTCCCGTCCGCCGCAGCGGGGCGCGTCCCGGCGATGCCATCCTGGTCACCGGAACGCTCGGCGCCGCCGCGGCGGGGCTCGCGGCGCTCGAGCGGGGTCCCCTGCCGGTGCCGGACGACGTGACCGCCCCGCTTCTCACGGCCCACCGGTCCCCGACGCCTCGAGTGGCGGAAGGGCGCCTGGTGCAGGCCTCGGGCGTGGCCACCGCCATGATCGACCTCTCAGACGGACTCGCGACCGACCTCGGGCACATCGTCGAGGAGAGCGGAGTCGGAGCGGAGGTGCGGCTCTCCGCGCTGCCGGTCGGGGAGGCGACGCGGCAGCTCGCCCGCGAGCTCGGGAAGGAGCCCTGGACCTGGGCCGTGAGTGGCGGCGAGGACTACGAGCTCCTCGTCACCGCGAGGCCCGAGCACGCCGCGACCCTCGCCACCCGCGTCACCGCGGAGACGGGCACGACGGTCACGCTCATCGGCGAGGTTCGGCCCGTCGGCGAGGGTCTGCGCTTTGTGGACGACGCCGGCCGCCCGGTTCCCGTGCGCGCCGGCTTCGAGCATTTCCGGTAAGCCCCCGTGGAGCGGCTGATCCTCGACCTGCTCCTGCTCTTCGGCTTCCTGGTCGCGTCGGGCGTCTTGGCGGGCGCGGAGGCCGCGTACTTCTCGCTGGGTCGCCTGGGGACCGCGGCGCACGAGAACGAGGATTCCCGGCCCGACCGCCTGCTCGCGCGCCTCCTCGAGCGTCCGCACGATCTCTTGATCACCATCCTGGTCGGCATCACCCTCGTCAACATCGCCGCTTCGGCGCTGGCCGCGGGCATCGCCCACGCGCTCCTGGGACCACGGGGCGTGGGCCTCGCGATCCCGGTGATGATCTTTCTCATCGTCGTGTTCGGCGAGGTCTTGCCGATGACGATCGCCGTTGACGCGCCCCGGCGGTTCGGGCTCGCAGTCGCTTACCCCGTCCTGGGGCTGGCCTACATCCTCACCCCGGTGCGGGCGATCCTGGGAGCCTTCACGGCCCTGCTCACGCGCGCAATCAGCCGAGAGGAGACGCCCCAGGCGGCGATCACCGAGGCCGAGCTCCGGACCCTCGTGGAGGTGGGCCACCGGGAGGGCGTGGTCGAGCGGACCGAGCGCGAGATGATCCATGGGGTCTTCGAGCTCGGCGACACCACCGTCGCCGACATCATGACCCCTCGGACCGACATCTTCGGCCTCGACCTGGCCACGCCGTCCGGCCGGCTCCTCGCGGAGCTGCAGCAGCATCTGCATCACCGGGTGCCGGTGTACGAGGGAAGCCTCGACAACGTCCTCGGCATCCTCTCGACGAAGGCGCTCTTGCCGTACTACACGGGGCTGCCTCCCGACTTCGAGCTGCGCCGGCTGCTCGGGCCGCCCTACTTCGTGCCGCAGACGAAGCGGGCCGACGCGCTCCTGCGCGAGTTCCAGGCGAAGAAGCTCCAGACCGCGATCGTCGTGGACGAGTATGGCGGCACCGCGGGCCTCGTGACGCTCGAGGACATCCTCGAGGAGGTCGTCGGCGAGATCCGGGACGAGTTCGAGGCGGAGGAGCGCCTGGCCCAGCGGGTGGACGACCGGACCTACCGCGTGGCGGCCAAGATGGCCATCGCCGATTTCAACGCCACCGCCGGCCTCGCGATCTCGGACGAGACCTTCGACACCGTCGGCGGCTGGGTGCTGGACCTCTTCGGCCGCGTGCCCCACCGTGGGGAAAGCATCGAGGCCGACGGGGTGCGCATCACCGTCGAGAAGGTGCACCGGACGCGCATCCTCGAGGTGCTCGTCCGGCTGCCGGCCCCCCCGCCGTCCCCGGAGGCCACGGCGTGAAGCTCGCCGTGGTCCTGGCCTGCTTCCTCGTCTCGGCGTTCTTCTCCGCCGCCGAGATGGCGTTCATCGCCGCCAACCGCATCCGGCTGCGTCACCTGGCGGAGCAGGGTGCCCGGGTTGCCCAGAGGTACATGGAGGCCTTCCAGCGCCCGGAGCGGCTGCTCTCGACCGCCATGATGGGGGTAACGATCGCGCACGTCTCGGCCTCGGCCCTGACGACGGCCCTGCTCCTCCCCTGGTTCGGCCGGAAGGCGCCGCTCTGGACGACGGTGATCCTGGCCCCGCTCATCCTGGTCTTCGGCGAGATCCTCCCGAAGACGCTCACGCAGCAGCGGGCAACGGTGGTGGCGCTCCGGACCTTCGATGCCCTCCGCGCGGCGGCATGGCTACTCACCCCGCTGGTCTGGACGACCCATGTGATCGTCGGCGGGATCCTGGGCGGGCTCGGGTATCGCGCGCGCCAGGATCCCTTCGTGTCACGCGACGACCTCCGCCTCCTCTTCCAGGTCGAGCCCGGCGGGACCACGGACGTCAAGGAAGAGGAACGCGAGATGATCGAGGGGATCTTCGACCTCGGCGAGACGTCCGTTCGTGAGGTCATGGTGCCGCTCGTGGACGTCGTCGCGGTGCCGGAGGAGGCCTCCGTCCCGGACGCGGTCGCCCGCATCAGCGAGAGCGGCCACTCCCGCCTCCCCGTTTACCGGGAGCGCATTGACAACGTCATCGGCATCGTCACGGCGCTCGACATCCTCCACCGCGGGGCGGAGGAAGAGACGGTGAAGGCCCTGCTCCGGCCGGCCTACTACGTCCCGGAGACGAAGCGCATCGACGACCTGCTCCGCGAGTTGCAGCGGCAGCGCATCCAGCTCGCCGTGGTCGTGGACGAGTACGGCGGCAGCGAGGGGATCGTGACGGTCGAGGACGTCGTCGAGGAGATCGTCGGCGAGATCGAGGATGAGCACGAGCGTCAGCCCTCGACCCTCACGTCCCTGCCCGATGGGAGCTACCTGGTCGCCGGACGGCTGGGGATCGACGAGCTGAACGAAGCCCTCGAATGGAAGGTGCCCAAGAAGGACTACGAGACCGTCGCCGGGCTCATCCTCTCGGTCCTCGGCCGAATCCCCCGACCGGGGGAACAGATCGTCGTCGAGACGTACGAACTCTCCGTGGTGGACGCAGACGAGCGCCGCATCCTCAAGGTGAAGGTGAGGGCGCGCGCCCGTGACGGGGCTCCGGGGCCCTCGCCTTCCAGGTAGCGCGACAACTGCTCGAGCAGAAGGAGGACCACAAGCATGGCTGGAAGAATGGTGGCATTCCCGGCGAATGGCACGACCACGTCCGCGTACCTGGCAACCCCGGCCGCCGGCAAGGGTCCCGGGGTGGTGGTCATCCAGGAATGGTGGGGGCTCGTCCAGCACATCAAGAACGTCTGTGATCGCTTCGCCGCGGAGGGGTTCACGGCGCTCGCCCCGGACCTCTACCACGGCCGGACGGCGAGCGAACCTGACGAGGCCGGCAAGCTCTTCATGGCGCTCAACATCGCCCAGGCAGAAAAAGACCTCCGGGGAGCGGCGACGTTCCTGGCGGGTCATTCCTCGACGGCAAAGCTCGGCGTAGTAGGCTTCTGCATGGGCGGACAGCTCGCGCTCTTCGCCGCCGCCCTCAACCCGTCCATCGGCGCCTGCGTGAACTTCTACGGCATCCATCCGAACGTCAAGCCGGATTTCACGAAGCTTTCCGGACCGGTCCTGGGCCTCTTCGCCGAGAAGGACACGTTCGTCACGCCTCAAGTGGCCAGGGAGGTCGACGCGGCGATCACGAAGGCGG
>CAZDYT010000304.1:1288-5374 GCA_964509395.1 uncultured bacterium | reverse complement strand
CGGCTCGCGCGCGTCGCCGAGTCGCCAGAGGCGGTGTGGGAGGGGCCGATCTCCGCGGCGCCACCGGAAGCGGTCACCCCCCCGCTCGGCCTGCTTCAGCGCCGTGCGGATGCGGACCGCTACCTCCGTCCCGGCGAGGTCGAAGTAGGGGACGCGGACCGCAGGCCCGCCGAGGTAGGACATGTCCCGGAGTCCCAGCGTCCGGAGGAAGTCCACGGGGAGCCGCTTGGCCGTGGCGTACTGCCCCAGGGTGCAGCCGGCGGGGGGTTGCACGGGTTGCATGGTTGCAGCCGTATTCGGGGAGATAGACACCCCCCCCTCCCCCCTCCTCGAGGGGTGCCCGGCGCCGCTGTCGGCGAACAGGTCGGCGACCCGGCACCCGAACCCCGCCGCAATCTGCTCGACCGTGCAGCCCGAGTGGCACTTCACGATCACGCCGCGGTCGCCGTCGCGGAAGCTGAGGCTGGCGTGGCGGTCGTCATGCCCGGGACAGCGGGCGTCAAACCACTCGCCTCGCCGCTTGGCACCGAGTCGGGCGGCGAGGTCGGCGGCCGTCACGGCGCCTTCTCCTCGAGCACGAGGAGGGCGTCGAGCCAGAAGGAGAGCCGGCGGCTCCAGGGCCAGCCCGCTCCGTCGAGCCCCGCCTCTACCTCGGCGCGGGCGACCTGGGCGACGGCTCGCGGTCCGAGGCGTTCGAGCGCCATGCCCGTGATGCCGCCGTTGCTCACCGTGCCGTCTTTCCTCACCTGGTGGCGGGGCAGGAGTCGTGTCGCCGCGGCCATTTTCAAGCCCCACGCTTCCGCCCGGCCTCTCGGGCTCCCTCCCGGACCCGGCGCAGGGCCTCCACCTCCGCCGGACGGAAGAGCCGCCCTCCCCGAGGGGTAACGGCAGTGACGCGGAGGCGCCCGGCTCTTGCGAGCACGCGCACGCCCGCCGGCGTGAGCCCCAGAGCCCGGGCAACATCAGCGCTTTCCAGGAATTTCTTCATGCCACACCTCCTTCATGCAGCATGGGGCAAAGCTCTTCTGGTGTCTACAGTTTTCTGCTAGAATTCGGTAATTCTGTAGCAACGCCGAAGGGACCGCGGACCCGTTTCAGGCGTTACGCCACGCCTGGAGGAGGGGACATGGGGCTGGACGCGGGTCGGTACGTCCGCGCTCGAGAAGCGATCAGACCGAATGCTGCGCTCTGGCTCGTGAATTTCGCACAGGCCGACTTGAGAGCCCTTTCCTCTGAGGAATCACGCAATCTGCGGGATGAGTTAACGCTCTTCTCCCTCCCTCTGGCATACCTTGCGCCCGGCACTTGGATGGGCGACCGTGCTCTTTCACGCTTCGTGGCGAGCAATCGGCTGACCCCGCAGAGGACCGCGCGGCTTCAGAGCGAAGTAAGGAACGGGTTTGATCGGCTGCTCAATGGGCAACAGTGGGTGCTGCCTTCCCTCCGACTCCATCGCATCCTGGTTCGCACCGATCCGAACGGGAAGATTCAAGGGGGGCACGCAGGCGGGAACTTCCGTGATCAATTCCTGATGGCGACGGCCGACCTCCTAGAAAAGGTCGGCGACCGGATCAAGCGATGCCCGGAATGCGGGCGGCTATTCGGCGCGGTGAGACGTCAAGCCTACTGCTCCCCCCGCTGTTCTTTGCGAGTCAGGACCCGAAGGTACCGGAACAAACACAGGGATGCGCTCCGAGCAAAGCGACGAGCGAGATATGCGGCGATGATCCGCGTGACTCACGGGCCCCGTGTGAAGGTTCAGGCTCGGAAGGCTTGGTAGCGATGCTTTCCTTGCCCACCGCATCCCAAGGATCTGCCGCCCGTTCGGCCCCGCTGATCAGGCGGGGTCGAGAGCCTGAACCGAAAGTCGCTCAGTCGGGCGCGCTACGAGTCACTCGGGGACTCGCTCGTAGCCCTGTCGCTGGTAGTCCTCAACGCAGCCCCGCTCGCGCATGGCTTCGGCCACGGCGTATTCGTGGAAGCCCCGATAGGGGCCGCACTGGACGATGGTCCCGGTCACCGGGTGCCGAAGTCGGACCGGCTTGGTCACCGGACGAACGCACGCAGCCCCGACGAGCGCGGTGAGCAGGAGAATGATCGCCCAGCTCCTCATTGTGAGGTCCTCTTCACATCCCGTCCAGGAGCGCGGCCCCAACGATGGGAAGTAAGGAGCCCTGGGACGTTCTCCCGGGACAACGCACAGCTTTTCGGCCCACGAGCCGACTTGCCGCCCCCGGCGGAGCTTTCTGCATACCTTGCGGAAGACGGTCAGGGCTAGGACGCGCTCCCCGTTCCGTTCCGGAACCGCCTCAGGAGAAGGCAAGGGGCGTGCGGCTTCGGCCACACTCATTCCGGCACTCGCTCATAGCCTTGCCGCTGAAGCGGGTTCTCCTGCCTGCCGCCCTTGTCGCTCGCCGCCGACCAACGCGGGCAGCGAGGGCCTGGTCGGGCAATGCTCGTCGTCACCGGCACACCGTCTGCCACGCGCAGCGGCCAAAGGCATCGCAGAGGTACGCCTGGCGGCACTGCGTCGTGCCGAGCGGCGGGAGCGTCGGCTCAGGGACGGGTCGAATTGCCGGCGGCGGGAGCGGGGGGATGCCGGGAGGCCGAATGGCCGGCAGGTCGGTGATGCTCTCGCAGACCTGTACTTGGTGGCAGGGGGAGCCCCGCGAGCAATCCCATTCCCAGCGACAGTCGGCAGACGCGGGGGGGAACAAGCACGGCGAGGCCGATGACGATGAGCCCGAAGATGCCCATGCGTGCTCCCTTTGGCGCTACCATGGCCGCGACCGCGGCACGCGTGCCGGATCGGCGGCGCACACCGCCTCGTTGAAGGCCCGTTGCCATTCCCGCTGCGCGGGAGAAAGAGGCGGGCCATAGGTGTCCTTTCGGCAAGCCTGTGTGACAGCTGGCGGCGAAGCCTTGGGGGACAGCTGGCGGCGAAGCCTGGGGGACTCGATCAGGGCAGCAGGCCGAGAAAGAGCTGAATGCCTTGAGTCACCAAGCGATCGACTTTGGCCTGGCCGGCACGCGTGGGCATGAGATGGCCGCAGGATCGGCACTCATAGAGGGCGACGCGGTGGACGTGGATCTCCTTCCCGGCCAAGGGCGCGGGCTCGGTGAGTCGCACCGGGTACGTGGTCATCCGCCGGACGAGCGCGGGGCCCGCGCATATCGGGCAGCGGTCGGGTTTGCGGGACGTCGCGCTCGCCTTTGGCATCGCGGAGACTCCGGCGCCTATCTTGCCTGAACGACCTGGCGACGGGAAGCCCCGGCGGCCGGCGCGCGGGGCCGACGTGGGCTACCCGGGCTCGCGCGCGGCGGCCGCGAGCGCCTCTCGATAGTTCCAGGGCAGCCAGGCCGCGGGCTCTCGCGCGAGCGCCGTGGCGTGCCGCTGGAGGGCCGTCAGATACTCGAACGGATTCGCGCGGCCCAATTCGCACGTGTGGATCAGGCTCATGAAGAGATCGCCCACGTGGGCGCCGCGGGCGGTCTTGTAGAAGAGCGCGTTCTTGCGATGAAGAATGGCTTTCTTGAGGGCGCGCTCGCAGATATTGTTATCGAGCGGCGCGCCCGGCTCGCGCAGGAAGAGCGTGAAGGTGGTCCAGCGCTTCACGACATAGGTGATCGCCTGCCCGAGCCCGGAGTTGGGCTCGACGCGGTGGTCGGCGAGTTGTGCGGTGAGCCATGTGTGCAGGTCCTCCATCAGCGGCCCACTGCGGGCTTGATGCAGGCGCAGGCGCTCCTCGGCCGACAGCCCCGCGTCCCGGGCCTGCGCGTCATGGCGATACACTTCGGCGAGCGTCTCGAGCACGTGCCGGCATGCCTCGGGGAAGTTCGGCGTGACCTTCACGAATTGCCGGCGCGCGTGGGCGAGGCAATGGCCGACGATCACCGCGAGCGGCTTCGGGAGATTGCGGGCCAGCGCGTCGCACATCTGCAGCGGCGGCCCGAGCGCCGCCGCGCGGTGGGCCAGCACGGCGGCGAGGTTCTCCCCCGCATGCTGGCGGCCCGTGAAAAACAGCGCGATCCGGTGGCCCTCCCGGGTCGCCACGATCCCGGAGGTGAAGACGCCGGTGCGCGCCG
>CAZDYT010000304.1:0-1188 GCA_964509395.1 uncultured bacterium | reverse complement strand
CGCGTCGGCGGCCCGCCCCGCCTCGGCGGGCCGGAGGGCCAGGACGGTCATGCCGGTGTCGTCGTTGTGGAGCACCTCGCCCTGCGCCGCGTGGCGGATCAGCTCGTCCATCACGGGCTGTATCCCCGCGGCGGTCTCCTGGACGATGTCCCACTGGGTGGAGGCCGGGAGCGGAATCTGCAGGCTCGCCTGGAGCCCGTCCAGGCGATGGAAGGGCAGGCCGCTGCCGTACTTCAACAGCGCGATCATGCTCGCCGCCGTCGGGTCGTACTTCGCCGCGCCGACGCCGTCGGGCACCGCGGCCGTGAAGACCTCCCCACACAGATTGCACCGCAGCTTCTCCAGCTCGTACACCGTGGCCGCGATCGGCGCCTGCCCGACGAGCCGCACCAGCACCCCCGGGGCGCCCGCATAGAGCTTGCCCTTGGCACAGCCGGGGCAGCGATCCCCGGCCTTGAGGGCCGCGTGGGCGATGGCCATCCGGCGGGCGCCCGCATACGCGCCGGCCCCATGCCGGCCATGGCCGTGGCGCTCGCCCGGCGCCTGGGAGCCATCGTCCCCGTCGGGGTCCGGCCGGCGCGGCCCGCGGTCGAGGCCGACGCGCTGCAGGACCTGCCGCGTCTTCTCGGTCGTCGCGCCGAGGAGGAGCTGCCGCAGCCGGGCGATCGTCGTCGTGTGGTCCTCCAGCAAGGCGGTCAGGTACCGGAAGGTGTCCACGAGCGCCTGCAGCGTCCGGGAGTCCTCCTCCGAGAGCGCGGGGCGCGCCCGGTCCAGCAGGGAATCGAGGTCGGCCGGGGTGAGGTCGATCCGGGCGCCGGGGGGCGGCATCCTAGCCGTCCGCCAGCCGCTGCCGAAAGTGCGGCGTGAGCGGATACCCGAGCACTGCTTTGATCGGCCGGTTCGGCCGATGGCTCCGGTCGGCCTTGCCCCGCCCCGTCGTGTGGCCCAGCAGGATCCAGTTGGCCGCGCGATAGCCGGTGCCGCGGAACCGCGCGACGTCGATAAACGTTTCGAGGAAATAGATCGGATGCCCGTACCGCTGCCCCCAGTCCTGCGCCACGATCGTCGCCATGCGACCGAGCAGATGCGAGGCCAGATGCGGGACCGCCACCCACGGCAGGATGAGGAAGCGCGTGTTGTAGGCGATGAAGCGGAGATTGCGCCGCCGCGCGTCGGCCGACCAGCCGA
>CAZDYT010000303.1:0-5375 GCA_964509395.1 uncultured bacterium | reverse complement strand
GCGCTCGCGCACCCCGACTACCTCGTCGAGGTGGAGGCGATCGCGGTCGTCTGAGCGTGCGGTCAGGCGAGCGCCTGCCCCTCCGGCCAGGCGCGCCATCGGCTCCAGAGCGGCCGGCTCGCAGTCGGGGGCGAGAGCCGGCTTGATGGTATTTCCGGGGGGCGCTAGAGTCAGGACACCCGAGGCGATCTCATGACCAACGGTGGGCGCTCCGGGCGAGTCGGAGGGACGGACATGTGCCGAGGAGCGGCTGGCTCAAGGCGGGGGATCTGTCGCGTTTGTCACGTTCGCAGGCTGTGCCTGGTCGCGCTCGTGACCCTGATCCCGCTTCTCCCGGCCTGTCAGACGACGATGTCGCTCGTGGGGTCATCGCCTACAACCCCGGCAATCTCCTGCGTGGGCTGGTTCTGCCTCTTGCCATCCAAAGTTGGTCACTGGCGAGCCTCCGGCAGCGACTCTTCAAGACCGGCGGGCGCCTCCTCCGGCATGCTCGGTACTTCATCCTGCAGCTTGCCGAGAGCCACTTGACGCGGCGCCTGTTTGGGCAGATCCTCGGGCGCATCGAGCGACTCGCGTGGCCCCCACCTGATCGCGAGCCCCAGATACGGAGCGAGAAGGACTTCCGTCAACGGCGTTGGGAGGACCACCGAGGTAACCGGGGGACGGTCAGCTCGGTCAACGCCAACGAGGAGGGCGGAAGTGGGTCTATGTCGGAAATCCCGGTTTTGAACTGCCTTCAATGAAGCGGCTACGCTCATACGTAGACTAAGATTGGAGTTATAGGAGTTGCCTGACAAGCCCTCCCGCCCTCAGAGGCGCCTCGCTGCGATTCTCTTCTGCGACGTGGTGGGCTATAGCCGCCTGATGGAGGAGAGCGAAACCCTAGCTGTGCACCTCGTCGGGGAATTCCGGCAGATCGCTGGCAAAACGATCCAGGAATACTCCGGCGAAATCATCGACACCGTCGGGGATGGTCTCTTTGCTGCCTTTGGCAGTGCCGTGGAGGCCGCCCGTGCTGCGGTCGTTCTCCAGAAGGAGCTGGCTGCACGCAATCGGCGCGAAGGAGCCCGTCAGCCGCTCCTGATCCGGATCGGCATCCACCTCGGAGACCTGCTGCAAGATCGAGGGCACCTCTTCGGGAGCGGGGTCAACGTCGCGAGCCGCATCGAGCCCCTGGCCCCGGCGGGAGGCATTTACGTCTCCGGGGAGATCTACCAACAGGCACGCAACCAGGAAGACCTCTCCTTCCGAGATCTTGGGGAACGACAGCTCCGCAACATCAAAGAGCCGGTCAGGATCTACGACCTCGTGTCTGGCGAAGAAAACGTTGAGTCGAAGCGCCCAGAAGCCCCCAGCGGCTTGAGGGCGATCGCTGTCCTCCCCTTCCAGAACATGAGTCCCGACCCGGAGAACGAGTACTTCAGCGACGGAATGACCGAGGAGATCATCACCCGCCTCTCCAAGATCCGGGAGCTCAAGGTCGCCTCCCGCAGCACCGTGTTCCGGTACAAGGGAAAGGGGATTGACCCCCGGGACGTGGGGAGGGAACTGGGAGTCGGGTCCGTCCTTGAGGGGAGTGTGCGCAAGCTCGGCAATCGCCTCCGGATCACGGGGCAGCTCATCAATGCTGCGGACGGCTTTCACCTCTGGTCGGAAGTGTACGATCGCGACTTGGATGACGTCTTCAAGATCCAAGACGAAGTTTCCGAGAGGATCGCCGAGGTTCTCAGAGTAAACCTCACGGAGACCGAGAGGCGTCAGCTCTCGGTGATTCCGACCCAGAGCATCGAGGCCTACGAGTACTACTCCCGCGGCAGGTACCTTTTCTATCAGTACACAAGAGCAGGACACCAGGCCGCCATTGAGATGTACCTCAAGGCCCTGGAGCTGGATAAGAATTATGCCTTGGCTTACGCCGGCCTTTCCGTTTGCTATGCGCAGTTTATCAATAGGGGCTGGGACGAGAACGCGATCTGGCTCGATAAAGCCCAGGAAGCAGCGCTCAAGGCTCTGGGCATCGACCCGCGCTTGGCGCAAGCCCATTTCGCCCTCGGCTTCGTTTATGAAATGAAGGAGGATTGGGATCGGGAGGAGGGGGCCATGAGGCGAGTTCTCCTCTTGGATCCGAACCACGCGCATGCCCATGACAGCCTCGGGGACGTGTACTATCACCGCGACCAGCTCCCCGAGGCTGTTTCCGAATACCAAGAGGCCGTGCGCCTCGAGCCCTTCCACCCCAAGGCTCTCATTCAACTAGCGGCCACTTACGAAAAGGCCGGTCGTTATCGCGCAGCGATCGCTCAGCTCCAACGAACTGCCGAGATCCTCCCCGACTTCGATTGGACGTGGATCTACCTCGGCGATCTCCACCACTCGCGGGGCGACTATGAGGAAGCCCTGCAAGCGTACAAGCGAGCCCTCGCGATCGATTCCGCCAATGTCGATACGAAGGTGGGGCTCGGCCTGACCTACGCCGCGATGAGACGGTTTGAGGAAGGGGAGCAAATCGCCAAAGAGCTACTCGAGTCGAGCAACAAGCCTCGGGAGGAGAATGCCAACTACCTGTTCTTAGCTGGAATGTTCCACCGCGCCCGGGGAGATCACGAGAAGGCGATCGCCTTTCTGGAGAAGGCCCTCTCCGTTCCACGCAGGAAAT
Source organism: uncultured bacterium (assembly GCA_964509395.1). Taxonomy (GTDB): domain Bacteria; phylum Methylomirabilota; class Methylomirabilia; order Rokubacteriales; family DASRDR01; genus CAZDYT01. Next base: position 2,719 of record CAZDYT010000303.1, on the reverse strand, counting down.
ACGACCGTATCTACATGGGGGCTCTTGCCGAGACCTATGTCCTCATGCGAGACCCGGACCATGCCATTGCGTGGTATCGAAAGGCGCTGGAGTCCGAAAGGCACTCCTCCCCCTACATGGTCCAATTTCACTATCGTCTCGGCCTGCTTTACGAGGAGAAGAGCGAATTCCATGCCGCCACTGAAGCCTGCCGGCGCTTTCTGCATTTTTGGAAAGATGCCGACGCGGACCTCCCCGTCCTGGCGGATGCCAAGGAGCGGCTCGGCGCCCTCCAGGCCCGCACGATTCCCTGACGCTCGTTGCAATCCGCTGAGGCGACACTGGCGGGAGCTCCGACTGGAAAGGAGCGGGGACGGGCGCGGAGGGCGAGCAGCAGCTGAGGTCGAGGAAGGCTTCGAGGTGCTGAGGGGAACAAAGCCGTGCCTGCGAGTCCCCGGCGATCCTTCCGTCCGGCCGATCCCGATCGGGAGCACCTCGTGCTTCTCTCGTTCCTGCCGCTCGGACGGCTCTGGCGAGTCCCCTCGTTCCTGATCCAGACGATCCGGACTGAGAAGCGTCTCCGAGCGGCGGCTTTGCCGCCGCAACCCTCCTGGGGGAGGTCTCGGAGGGGGCCGCCGAGGCCCCCTCCGATGATCTAGCGGCGGTACATCGCGGGGTCGGAGTAGCCGGGAAGGCGGCCGGGCTCCCAGACGTGCTTGTGCGCGACGGCCTCGTCGAGATCGGCGCCCCAGCCCGGCCGGGTCGGGATCACGAGGTGGCCGTCCGCGATCGTCGGGGGCTCGTCCACCAGCTCGTCCTTCCACGGCACGTCGTCCACGTCGATCTCCATGATCCGCACGTTCGGGACGCTGGCGCAGAGGTGCGCGGAGTGGAGGGTCGAGAGGTGGCTATAGTAGTTGTGGGGGGCGATGTTCAGCTCGTAGCTCTCGGCGAGGTCGGCGACCTTCCGGGACTGGGCGAAGCCGTTCCAGGGCACGTCCACCATGACGACGTCCATCGCGCGCGCCTCGAAATACGGCCGGTAGCCGCGGAGGCCGTAGAGGTTCTCCCCCGAGCAGATGGGGATCGGCGTGGCGTCCTTCACCTCGCGCAGCGCTTGCTCGTCGTAGAGGTCCAGCTCGACCCACATCATGCCGAACGGCTCGAGGACCTGGCAGATGCGCCGGGCCGCCTCGGGCTTGAAGTTGAAGTTGAGGTCGAGCGCGATTCCCACGTGGGGCCCGACCGCCCGGCGGAAGGTGCCGATCAGGCTCTCGATGTGGCGGAGCATCTCGCTCGTGACGGTCTGGTCGGTGGTGCCGGGCCCGCCGCCGAAGCCCGCGAAGTAGACGCTGGCGGGCTCGCCCGGGGAGACGATGTTCGTCTTGAGCGCCGTGTAGCCCCGGCGGACGACCTCCTCGCCGAGGCGGAAGATGTCGTCCATGGTCTTGAGGGACGGCACGCCGAGCAGCGCGTGGCTCCGGGCCCGCGAGGTGCCGCAGTGGGACCAGTAGACCCGCTGGCGTTCCCGCAGCGGGCCCCCGAACAGCTCGTAGACCGGGACGCCCAGCGCCTTGGCCTTGATGTCCCAGAGCGCCAGCTCGATCCCGGCGATCGCCTTGGCCGCGATGCCGCCCGGGCTCTGCCGGGCCATTCGGTAGAGGTCCCAGTAGCGCAGCTCGACCGGCCGCGGGTCCCGGCCGATCAGGATCGGCTCGAAGTCGCGCACTGCGCCCACGATCCCGTAGGGGTTCCGCCCGTCGGAGCACTCGCCGTAGCCCGTGAGCCCCGCGTCCGTCCGGACGGCGACGAACTGCCAGGGCCGCCAGCCGGCGTCGACGACGAACGTGTCGATCTTCGTGATCTTCATGTCGCCCCTCTGCGGATCATTCAGACCCGGTAGACGTACTGCTTGCCCGGCTCCCGCTCGCAGTCCGGCGGATAGCTCTTGCGCTTGTCGGCGTAGTAGCGGGCCCGGTGGTCCCCCTGGGAGAGACGGTTGTAGGTGACGTAGAGGACGCGCCGCGGCTCGTCGGTCAGGTTGGGGCCGGAGCGGTGCGGCACGAAGGAGTCGAAGAAAATGGCGTCCCCGGGCTCGGCGGGGTAGGGGGCGAACGTCATGCCCGGCATTTCCGCGTCCGTGAGCGGCCTCCACTCCGCGCCGATGAGACCCCGCGTGTGGTGGCCGGGGGCCAGCTCCAGGCAGCCGTTCTCGGCCGTCGCTTCGTCGATCGCGACGAGCGCCGTGACGAAGAGGCTCGCGTACGCCGACCATCCGGCCTGCTGGTCCTGGTGCGGCTTGAAGCCGTCGCCGCCCGGCAGCTTGAAGTTGATCTTGTCCTTGAAGAGAACCGTCGGCTCGCCGAACAGCTGGCTCACGCGCCCGCAGAGCGTCTCGCCGTCGAGCAAGCTCTTGAACCCCGGATGGTACGGGTAGAAGTTCTCGATCCGGCTGATGAGCCGCCTACCCGGCTCGCGGAGGCTCTGCTCCCCGTAGATCATGTACGTGCCGGGGACCTCGGGATAGGCGTGCAGCTCGTCCGTCCAGGCCCGGATCGCCGCGACCTCGGTCGCGTCGAACAGGCCGCGGACGACGAGAAACCCATCGCGCTCGGAGGCGACCAGCTCTTCCTTGGAGAAAAACGTCGGCATTCGCTTCGGCTCCTGTGCGTCGCTAGCCCGACCTATTCACGAAGCGTCGGGCGGGTCCTGCCGCGGCGAACAGCCCACCGGCGTCCTC
>CAZDYT010000302.1:0-5376 GCA_964509395.1 uncultured bacterium | reverse complement strand
CTGACGGTGCCATCGGCGCCGAGACCGTAGAACAGCGCGCGGACCACGTCGGCGTGGAGGCGGAACTGCGGTCGCGTGGTCGCGGGGATGCGGGGTCGGGGCGTTATATACTCGACGGCGGCGCCGCGTCTCGATTGAACGTGTCGTTGCCCCAGCGATGACATCAGGGCCGGACGCTGTGGTGACCTTGCCTGAGGAAGTGCTCTTCCCCTGGCTTCATGACGACGAGGGCCAGGTCAAGTACCTGCCGCTCGGCGGGATGCCATTCGCGCCCATGGGATAGTGATCGCCGCTGGTCGGCGACGTCGATCTGTTTCCCACGGATGCCGTCAGACCTCCGCGCCCAGCAGCGGCTGCGGAAGGGGCAGCCGTGGCGGCGCCAGCCGACGACCGGGTGGAAGACGCCGGAGTCGATGGCCCGCAGGACCTCGGCGAGCAGTTGGAAGAGCCAGCAGGTCGCCCCCGGTCCCGCGTGGCCACTAGCGGTGCCGGGGGTTCGCGGCGCTGGGTGGCGCGCCCCTGCGGCGCCTGGGTCCTACAGGGGGATCGACATGAGCTCCTCCGCAAAGATGACCTGGCCGTCATAGATCCGGCGGATGTCCCCGATTCCCTTTTCCATCGGTCCGTGCGTGGCCAGGTGGGGGCCGATGTGCACGAGCACGAGCCGCTTCACGCCCGCCTCCTGTGCCATCCGCGCCGCGCCGGTCGTGCCGCACTGGCCGATGGTCTCGCCCGTCACCTCCATCCGCTCCTGATCATCCCAGCACATACACAACATCATGTCGGCCGACCGGGCCAGGTCGACCACCGACTGGCAGGGCTGCGTGTCCCCGGTGAACACGATGCTCCCGTCCGCACCGTCCAGGCGGTAGGCAAGCGAGTCGAGGTACGGCTGGACGTGCTCCGCAGGAGCAGCCGTCACCCGCCACTCGCGTCCTGTGTGGACCAGGCCCGGACCCACGTCCGTCGCGAGCACGGTTGGTGGCTTGCGCGGCAAGGTGCCTCCGCGGTTCACGTGGACCCGCTGGCTTCCCGGATGGTTCACCCGGGCCTTCCAGTCGTGGACGAACGCGCCGTGCTCACCCAGGATCCGCTCCGTGATCGTCTGGGTGAGCGTCGGCCCGTAAACCCGGAGCTGGTTTTCCTTACCGATGCTCTGGTCCCACCGGCAGAGGAGGAAGCACGGGTAGTCCACGTCGTGGTCGAAGTGGTGGTGAGTGAAGAAGAGATAATCGACTTTGGTCGGGAAGATGCCGACTTTGACAAGCTTCCAGGTTGCCGCGGGGCCGCAGTCGAACATCAGGTACTCCCCACCCACATGGACCGCGTACGCGGATCCCCACCGATGCGGCGTCGGCGTGGGGGTGCCCGCTCCGAGAACGAACACCTGCGCCATGATCGCCTCCTCGTCTCCCGCTACCGGCTTTCGAGCCGCATGGCTGTCCCGAGGCCACTCCGCACCGTCTCGAGCACCACGACGTCCTCCGGCAGCGCGTTGCGATGTTCACGTCCCGGCCCAGCTCCTCGACGAGGAACACCATCATCTCGTAGACCTGCCACGCATGAATGTCGTGGATCCATCAGCCCGGAGATGCCGACAGCGACCTTAGCCAGGTCCGCGAAGGGCGCCGCCATCTCGAGGAGATCCTGGGCCGCCTGGAGCGCCAGGCCCCAGTCGATCATCATCGTGAGGCCCCGGGATCGGGCTTCGGGGGACGTGCCGGAATATCGATGGACGCGAATGCACGGGTCATCGGGTCCTCCTTGCGTTGCGCGGCCGATGTAGCCCGGGCGCGGACGAAGCACACCCGGAAGGCGTGGGACGCCCCGGCGTCTTCACACGCCCTTGGCGATCAGCTCGACGACCCCGCGGGCGGGACACATCCGCACGCGATCGCCGGATGCCAGGACGGTGAACGGGTCGGGTGTTACCCGGTGCATCACCGGGATGCCAGCGAGCACGAGCCCCCTGGACCATCACCGGGTTCGTTCGCCCGAAGAGTACGCCCGCGGGGGCATGGCCCCGGTGCGCGAGCGCCAGGAACGCCCATCCGGCCGCGACCCCACCCTGCACCGCCGGGAAGTAGACGATCCGCCCTGCGAGCGAGAGGCCCTCGAGCGCGTGCCCCTTCCGCGAGATGACCCCGGTCTCGCGGTCCATGTCGTAGCGGATGCTGAACGTGTCCCGCGACAGGAGCACCTCCCCGTCGACATCGGGGCCGAACCCCGGAGGGCCCGTGAGGACCGCGCGGCCCCGGTTCATCGGCCGAGACCCTCGGTCGGGAGCTCCCCCGTTACCGCGGCCTCGATGCACGCCTCGGTGCGGCGCAGGATCGGGGTCAGGCGGTAGCCGCCGATGATGTTCGCCACCTTCGCAGAGTTCGTCAACGCCGTGCGCCACCCGAAGGCCGCCGCCATGCGCGCAGGCTCCATGATGTACCAGCAGACCCCGGAGAGCACGAGTCCGCCGGCGCCCTCGATCGCCTGCACGTAGCCGAGGCGCGCCGCCAGCTCGCGGTTGGCGAAGTTGGTCGTGACGATCAGCGCAGTGTTGGGATGGACCTTCCGACCCCCGAGCAGTTCCGCCACCCGACGCAGCTCGAACACCGACAGCTGGGGACCCGAGAAGACGACTACGTCCACCTCGGCTCCCGGCGCGGGATAGGAGGCGTAGAACGCCTCGAGCGCCGCGTCGTCGACGCTGAACGAGGCCTCGGGCGCCCGGCCCCGGAAGGCCTCGGCCTCGTCCCGCGCCTCCGGGGTGATGCCCACCATGTGGTACATCGCGCAGGAGCCGCACGAGGCGACCGCCGCGCCGAAGCGTTTCAGCGCGTCGCCTGACGGCGCCCCGCGGATCCCGCTCACCACCGCCACCTTCCAGTAGTCCAGCGTCCGGCGGCCGATGATGCCCCCGAGCGCGCCCCAGTCGGCGAGGTCCTCGAGCGCGCACCGCACTTCGAACCGGAGGCTGCCCGTGCGCTGCGCCTCGAGGTGGTAGCCGTAGGCTGGCGTCACGCCCGTGAGCCCGGCCGCCACGGCAGCCGGGCCGGCCTCGTAGTTCGTGCGCGCCCCACAGACCGAGTTGGCCCAGATGACGGTGCCGGTGTCGCCCCAGGCCAGGTGCTCGCCGAACTGCGGCTGGTAGACCGTCTGGTAGTTGATACACGTGTCGACCTGCATGGCGCCGAGCGTGCGGAGGTGGGCGACCAGGCGGGCCTCCGCGGCGACCAGCTCGGGGCGCTGGCGCACCCGGACCGCCCGCTCGAAGTCGACGCAGCGGGCGTTGGTGGTCACGGGCACCACGAACCGGGCGCCCTGCCGAACAAGGCCCTCGATGAAGGCGAAGCCGGCCTCGCCCATCACCTCCATGTCGCCCATCATGTGGACGCTGGAGACGGGGACGAACTGCTCAGCGCCGAAGAACTCGCCGACGGCGATCTGCAGCTCGAGGGCCTGCCGGGCGGCCTCGCCGAGTTCGCCCGCCCGGATCCGCGTCTCCCGCTCGCTCAGCCGCACGCCAACCTGCCCGGACCACGCACGCCGGTCGCGACCGGCGGGGCCATCCACCACGGCACCGAACGCGCCACCCCGGTCACCGGCGTCCCCGCGCCACTGTGCCGAACGTCAGGCCGTGGACGATCTGGCGCTGGGCGACCAGCGCGAGCGCGATCACCGGCACCATGATCATCGTCCCGCTGGCCGTGAACGGCCCCCAGAGGTGCTCCTCCGTGGAGATGAAGCCGAAGAGGGCCACGGTGGCGGTCCGCGTCTGGTTCCCGGTGAGCACGGCGGCGTACAGGAACTCGTTCCACGCGTTGATGAACGAGAACACCGCCGTCACCGCGATGCCCCCACGCACCTGGGGCAGGATCACCCGGGTGAGGGTGGTCCACCGCCCGGCGCCGTCCACCGCCGCCGCCTCCTCCAGTTCACGCGGCAGCTCCTCGAAGTACGTGATCATGAGCCAGATGGCGAACGGGAGGGAGAACGTCAGATAGACGACGACCAGCCCCAGGTAGGTGTCGATCAGGCGGACCCGGTTGAGGACGAAGAAGTACGGGATGAGGAGTCCGATCGGGGGGGCCATGTTGGTGAACAGCGTGTAGAACGCGACGGCCCTGCGGCCCCGGAACCTGAGCCGCCCGAAGGCGTAGCCCGCCGGAACGGCGAGCATCAGGGTCACGAGCGTGGTCCAGGTGGTGACGGCCACGCTGTTGACCATGCTGGGGCCGATTCCACCCGAGGTGGGCTCGACGAACCGGCCGACCCTGATTCCTAGGGTTCGGAAGTAGTGCTCAAGCGTCGGCGTGAAGACGAACACGGGCGGCGTGGCGAAGATGGCCTGGTGGGGCTTGAACGACGTGATCATCGTCCACGCCACCGGGAGCGCCCATACCACCACGCCCGCAACCAGCACCGTGTGGGCGACCGCGCGGCCCCCCCGCCGACGCCACCTCGAGACTCGACGGGCATCCACCAGGCTCCCTCCTATCACTCCGGCCCTCGGCGGAGCCAGAAGAAGACCGCGCTGGTGACCGCCGTCACCGCGAGGAGCACGGTGCCGAGCGCCGCCCCGTAGCCCAGGCTCAGGGAGTTGAAGGACACCCGGTAGGCGTACAGGTTCAGGATCTCGGTGGCGGTGCCAGGCCCGCCACCGGTGGTGGCGTAGATGCCCTCGAAGGCGCGGAGCGCGATCATGGTGCGCAGGACCACCACGATGAAGATGGCCGGTCGCAGCATGGGCAGGGTCAGGTGCCGGAAGATCTGCCAGGCATTGGCGCGGTCGATCATGGCGGCCTCGAAGGGCTCCGGCGGAAGGGCGTAGAGACTTGCCAGGAACACCAAGAACGCGAACGGGGTCCACTGCCAGGTGTGGATGACGATGACCGAGACGAGGGCCCACCGGGCGTCGGTGAGCCACGGCGTGGACCCGAAGCCGACGAGGACGGCGACGTAGTCGACGAGCCCGTACAGCTGGGACAGCATGAGGGTCTTCCAGCTGAGGCCGACCACGATGGGGGCCAGGATCATGGGCAAGAGCACCGCGACGCGGAGCACGCCCATGCCCCGGACCAGCCGGAAGGACGCGAGCGCCAGGGCGAGCCCGACGACCATCTGGAGGACGACCGTGGTCACGGTGTAGACGGCCGTGATCCACACGGCCTCGAGGAAGCGCCCGTCGGTCAGCATGCGGCCGTAGTTGTCGAGGCCGACGAAGCGGTTCCGGAGCGGCGCGGTCAGGTCCAGCCGCCACGTGCTCATGACCACGAGGGCGAGAAGCGGGACGGTCGTCGCTGCCAGCAGGAGGAGCACGCTCGGGCCGGCCAGAAGCCAGCCGAAGCGCTCGCGCACCGTGTCACCGCTGACGCCGAGCAT
>CAZDYT010000301.1:0-5391 GCA_964509395.1 uncultured bacterium | reverse complement strand
TAAGGCCTTGCCAACGCTAACGAATGCGGTTAACTAACTGGCATTGGGCCTAACCGGCACTTCCGCGTGGACGACGCGGCGCCGGAGGTCCGCGGCAGGCCCCGCGGACCGGCCGCTCAAGGCGCCAGATCATTTGCCGTTCAGGGCTGGGCCGGGCCGACAACCCTGGGATCGACGGTCTCGCCCGGCGCGTCTCACGGCTGCGGCGCTCGATCCGAGGCGGGCTCTGGGGGTGCGTCATGGGGGGACGATCTGATATGAGTCCGCCGCCGGATGGGCCCGTGCTGATCATCATCGCGCATCGGATCCTGATCGGGACCGCGATTCTCTTCGGCGTCTTCTTCACGGCGTGGCAGGCCGTGAAGTACCGCCAGACGGGTCAGGTCGAGCATCTCGTGATCGCGGTCGTGACCGCGCTCGTCACGATCGCGATGGCGTACTACCTGAAGAACCTCCGGCGGTTCGTCGGGTCGTCGCTCACGACACCACGAGCACGCCGGCCGCGCGGAGGCGACTCGCCTTGAGGGCCGCGAGCGCGGAGTTGGCGGCGGCGAGCGGGAACACGTCCACCTCGGGCCGGAGCGGGATTGCGGCTGCCAGCGCGAGGAGCTCCTCGCCGTCCCGGCGCGTGCTGGCCGTCACGCTCCGCAGCGTCCGCTCCCCGTAGACGAGCCCGTAGTCGAACGCGGGCACCCCGTCCAGGTAGATCGCGGCGATCGCCAGCGTCCCGCCGGGCCGCAGGCGGGCCAACGCGGCCGGGATGAGCGCGCCGGCCGGCGCGAAGAGGATCGCCCGGTCGAGCGGCGCCGGTGGCGTCTCCTCGGCGGTGCCGCTCCAGGCGGCGCCGAGCTCCCGCGCGAGCGCCCGGTGCGCGGGGCTGCGCGTGAACACCGCCGCCTCGCACCCCCAGTAGCGCGCCACCTGGAGCGCGAGGTGCGCCGAGGCGCCGAAGCCGAAGAGGCCGAGGCGCTCGCCGGGCCGAACCTCCGCCACGCGGAGCGCCCGGTAGCCGATGATCCCCGCGCACAGGAGCGGCGCCGCGGTCGCGTCGGCCAGCGCCGCGGGCAGCGGATAGGCGAACGCCGCGGGCACCGTCGTCGCGGCCGCGTAGCCGCCGTCTGCGTGGAAGCCGGTGAACCGCGCCTCGGGGCAGAGGTTCTCCTGGCCCCGGCGGCAGGCCGGGCACGTGCCGCAGGTCTGGTGGAGCCACGCGACGCCGACGCGGTCGCCGATCCTGAAGCGCCGCACCTCGGGTCCGAGCGCGTCCACCACGCCCACGACCTGGTGGCCGGGGACGACGGGGTACCGGGGCGCTCGGAGCTCGCCCTCGACGATGTGGAGGTCCGTGTGGCAGAGCCCACAGGCCCGGACCCTGAGCCGGATGGCGCCGGGGCCGGGCGCGGGCGCGGCGATCTCCTCGGCGCGGAGCGGCGCCGCCTCGATGGGTGCGGGCTCGTGGAGGCGGAGCGCCAGCACCGCGGGGCTACGGGGCGGCGCCGCGGCTGGCCGCCCGAAAGGTCGGGCGCCACTCCCTGCGGTGGAGCTCCCGGTCGCCGCGGACGAGGGCGACGGCGAGCTCGGTCTCCCCCGGCTCGGGGAGCGGCAGCGGGAGCGCCCGGGCGCCCGCGCGGATCACCGCGAGAGCTCCGCCCGTGGGGCGCGGGGACCGCGGTGGCGTGTCATGGCTTCTCTAGCCTACCGCACGCACGATCGTGAGGCGGCTCTGGCCCTGCAACTTCGCGTGGTATAACCTTGGCGTTCCGGGAAAGAGTTTGGGAGGTGCATTCACAAGAGGCTGACACCTAAAGGATTTATCCGGTTGACTGCAATGCATCAATCAGTATATCGTGAGGCTACTTCCACCCCGCCCGCTGGAAGTGAGGTTTCGGCCCTGAGGCCGAGCCTCGCGACCCCGGGCGGGTGTTCTATTTCATGAGACCTGCTCCGCTAAGAACCATTGTCTCTTTTGATGGCCAAAATCTATATCACCTTGCCAAGGGATGCTGGGCTCCAATCCCAGCCGTTCCAGGGTCGCCTTATGGTTACCCGAGCTATGATGTTGAGAGACTCGCACAAGCTCTAGTTGATCGTCTCCCGGGCCGCGTTCTGACTCAAATTCGATTCTATACCGGCGTCCCGAACCCTGCCCATGGAAGGAAGGAGGCATTCTGGCATGGTTTCTGGAATAACAAACTGAGATATCTTGGGAGCCGTGGGATCTACGTGTATCGCGGACGCATTAATCCGGGCGGCCAAGAGAAAGGTGTTGATGTAACTCTGGCAGTTGACCTTGTCGAGCTAGCTTATGATCAAGCCTACGACGCGGCAGTTATCGTCAGCCAAGATTGGGATTTTGGGTCTGCCGTGCGGCTATGCAAGCGGGTAGCCCAAGCGCAAGGACGTACCCTCAGTTTTGAATCAGCCTTTCCATATCGACCCGGCTCCGCCTCGCCTCGCGGCGTTCCTGGCACGGCGTGGGTACACATTGACAAGGCCCTATACGACGCCTGTTACGATCCCACCGATTACCGACCCTCACTACCCCTCGCTCCGGGCCCTTGACAAACTGCCTCCGGCTCGGCGCGAATGAAGGGACGGACCTCCGAGGCCGCAGGGTGGAGGCGTGACGGGAAACGGATCGCTGCTCGAGACGCGGAAGCTCACCAAGCGGTTTGGCGGGCTCACGGCCGTGGACGATCTCGGGCTCGCGATCGGCGACGGGGAGATCCGGGGTCTCATCGGTCCCAACGGATCGGGCAAGACGACGACCATCAACCTGATCTCCGGGCTCTACCGCGCGGACGCGGGCGAGATCCATCTTCGGGGCGAGCGGATCGATCGCCTGCGTCCGCACGAGATCACCGGGCGCGGCGTGGCCCGGACCTTTCAGATCCCCAAGCTCTTCGGGAACATGACCGTCCTGGAGAACGTGCTGGTGCCGGCGCTGGCCGAGCTCGACCGGGGCCCGGGCCGCCCGATGTCCGAGATCCTCGATCGGGCGCGGCACCTCCTGGAATTCGTCACCCTGGACCATCTCCGCCATGCCCCGGCCAAGGAGCTGTCAGGCGGCCAGAGCATGCTCATCCAGATCGCGCGCGGTTTCATGGTGCACCCGATCCACCTCTTCCTGATGGACGAGCCGTTCGCCGGCGTGCACCCGACGATCAAGGACACCATCATGGAGGCGATCCTCTGGATGAACCGGCAAGAGGGGCTGACGTTCCTCATCGTGTCCCACGAGATGGCCACGCTGCGCCGGCTTTGCCCGCGGGTCTCGGTGATGCACGAGGGGCGGCTCATCGCCGAGGGATCCTTCGAAGAGGTCGCGAACCATCCCCTGGTCCTCGAGGCCTACCTGGGCCAGTAGATGGCGTTGCTCGAGCTGGACGGGATCGTCGCCGGCTACGTCGAGGGGATCGACATCCTGAGCGACATCCGGCTCCGGGTCGAGGCGGGCACGATCACCGGCGTCATCGGGCCCAACGGCGCGGGGAAGTCGACGCTCCTCAAGACGATCTTCGGGTTCCTGCGCCCGCGGCGGGGCCGGATCGTCTTCGCCGGCCGCGAGATCCAGGCCCTGGCCCCTCACAAGATCAAGCGGCTCGGGCTCAGCTACGTGCCGCAGGGGACGAACATCTTTCCGCAATTGACGGTGCAGGAGAACCTCCAGCTCGGGACCTGGGTCTTCCGGCGCAAGCGGTCGCGCGTCGCCGCGAGGGTGGAGCGCGCATACGTCGAGTTCCCGCGCCTCCGCGAGAAGCGGCGCCTGCGCGCCACGTCCCTGAGCGGCGGTGAGGCCAAGATGCTCTCCCTCGCCAAGGAGCAGGTGAGCGACCCGACCCTCCTCCTGGTGGACGAGCCGACGGCCGGCCTCGCCCCGCGGATCGCTCAGCAGGTCTACGCCCGGCTGCTCGAAGCCCGGGCGGCGGGCGTGACGATCCTCCTCGTCGATCAGAACATCGTCAAGGCCGTCGAGATCTCCGACTACCTCTACGTGCTCGAGATGGGCCAGGTGCGCCGCGAAGGGCCTCGCCAGGTCTTCGCCGACCACCTCCATGAGCTCATCCGCGACGCCCTCCTCGGAGGCTGACCCGGCAGTCCCGCGGCCGTTCACCCCGGAGCGCAGGCGAGCGCGGGGATTGGTCAATGGCCCAGAGGCGTGGCTTCCGCGGCGGTCTTGGCGGTGACCGCCTCCTCCCGTTCGCCCGCCGCCTCGGCTGGTGCCTCCTGGCCTACGCCGCCCTCGCCTGGCCGCCGTGGGTCGTCTCCGAGTATCACACCCATGTGCTCACGACCAGCTTCTACTACGTGATCCTGGCCCTCGGCTGGAACCTCCTGGCGGGCTACACCGGCCAATTCTCCCTGGCGCACCACACGTTCGCCGGGGTCGGCGCCTACACCTCTGCGCTGCTCGTCCAGTACGCGCGCGTGCCGATCCTGGTCGGCATCGCGGCCGGGGCCGCCCTGTCTGCCGGGATTGGGTACGGTCTCGGCACCCTGTGTCCCCGGATGCGCGCCATCTATCTCGCTCTGGCCACCTGGGCGTTCGCGGAGTCGATCCGGCTCCTCATCACCGTCGAGTACGAGGTCACCCGGGGCGACCTCGGCCTGCGCACCCCCTTGCTCTTCGGCACCCCGCGCCCGACGCCCTACTACTACCTGTTCCTCGGCCTGGCCCTGGCCGCGCTCCTCCTGGCCCGGGAGATCGTCCACTCCCGGATCGGCGCCTACATGCGCGCCATCCGGGACGACGAGGAGGCGGCGGCGGCCATGGGCGTGGACACCTTCAAGTGGAAGCGGTTCGTCTTCGCCGTCTCGGCCGTCTTCGCGGCGGCCGCCGGCGGGTTCCAGGGTCACTACGTCGGGCTCCTGTCGCCGACGCCGATGAAGTTCAACGAGATGGCCACGGTGGTCATCATGGTGATCATCGGGGGCCTCCGGACGCTGGCCGGCCCTGTCCTGGGGGCCGTCTTCATCGAGCTCGCCTCGGAGCTCCTGCGGGCCTGGGGCGAGGTGCGGATGGTCCTCTTTGCCCTGCTGGTGATCGTGGTCGCGAGGGCCTATCCCCCCGGCCTCGCGGGGATCGGCCGGGCCGCGGGCCGGCGCCTGGCCGCGCGGATCCCGACCCTCGCGCCCGTGCTGACGTCGCGGAAGCTCGGGGACTGAGGGGGCCTCGGGCCGTGCGCTCGCGTTCGGCGAAGAGGCCGGTGGGCCGGAAGACCAGTGAGAGCCGTTGGAGGGTCAGAAAATGGACGCCGCCCGGTTCTTCATGTTGCGCTATCACTTCTTTGAGGGGAACGTGGTCCGGAGCATGACCCTCGCGTCCGGATCGGCTTAGGGCCCGTCAGGGAATAAGCGTGTCATATCCTGCGCCGTCGACGACTGGCAATC
>CAZDYT010000300.1:0-5398 GCA_964509395.1 uncultured bacterium | reverse complement strand
GCATCTGGCGGACGATGATCTCGATGTGCTTGTCGTTGATCGTCACGCCCTGCAGCCGATAGACCTCCTGCACCTCGTTGACCAGGTACTCCTGCAGCCGCTTGTCGCCGAGGACAGCCAGGATGTCGTGCGGGTTCTCGGATCCCTCCATGAGGGGCTCCCCCGCCTTCACCCGGTCTCCCTCGCGCACCGTGATGTGCTTGCCGCGCGGTACGAGGTACTCGCGGGCCTCGCCGTCGTCCGCCTTCACGACGATCTTCCGCATCCCCTTGACGAAGCCGGCAAACTCGACGCTTCCATCGATCTCGGTGATGACGGCCTGCTCCTTCGGCTTCCGCGCCTCGAACAGCTCCGCCACCCGCGGGAGACCTCCGGTGATGTCCTTGGTCTTGGTCGTCTCGCGCGGGATCTTGGCGATCACGTCGCCCGCGAAGACGGCTGCCCCGTCGGCTACCAGCAGGTGGGCCTTGACCGGGAGCGTGTAGCGGCCCACCGTCTCATCGTTGTCGCCCTTGATGGACACGCGCGGCTGCAGCCGACCCTCTTGGTCCTCGATGACGACCCTGCTCGCCAAGCCGGTGACCTCATCGATCTCCTCCCGAATCGTCACGCCCTCGACGATGTCCCGGTAGACGAGCTTCCCCGAGACCTCGGTGAGGATCGGCGTGGTATACGGATCCCACTCGACCAGCACCTGGCCGGGGGTGGCGCGTTTGCCATCCGCCACCTTGATCTTGGCGCCGTACACGGCCGGATAGCGCTCTTTCTCGCGGCCTTTGTCGTCCACGACCACGATCTCGCCGTTCCGGTTCATGACGACCAGGTCGCCGTCCCGGTTGATGACCGTCCGCAGGTTGTGGTAGCGAACGTTTCCACCGTGCTTGGCCTCGTGCTTCGACTGGACCGTGATACGCGCCGTCCCGCCGATGTGGAACGTTCGCATCGTGAGCTGGGTGCCCGGCTCGCCGATCGACTGGGCCGCGATGATCCCGACGGCCTCGCCCAGCTCGGCCAGCCGGCCCGTCCCGAGATTGCGGCCGTAACACATGACACAGACGCCCCGCTTGGCCTCGCACGTCAGCACGGAGCGGATCTTCACCTGCTCGAGGCCCGAGTCCTCGATCCGCGCCGCCAGCTCCTCGTCGATCTCGGTGGTCGCCGGAACGATGACCTCGTCGGTGAACGGGTCGCGGATGTCCTCGGCCGCGACGCGGCCCAGGACGCGGTCCCGCAGCGACTGAATGATCTCCCCGCCTTCGACGAGCGGCGTCGCATCGATCGACTTCACCGTGCCGCAGTCGTGCTCGCTCACGATCACGTCCTGCGCCACGTCCACGAGCCGTCGCGTGAGGTAGCCCGAATCGGCGGTCTTGAGCGCCGTGTCGGCCAGCCCCTTCCGGGCTCCGTGCGTCGAGGTGAAGTACTCCAGCACGGTCAGCCCCTCGCGAAAGTTCGATGTGATCGGCGTCTCGATGATCTCGCCCGAGGGCTTCGCCATGAGGCCACGCATGCCCGCGAGCTGCCGGATCTGCTGCTTGGAGCCCCGCGCCCCCGAGTCGGCCATCATGAAGATCGGGTTGAACTCCCCGCCCTGCTCACCGGACTCGAGCTCGCGGAACATCTCGTCGGCGATCTGCTCGGTGACGTGGGCCCAGATATCGACCACCTTGTTGTAGCGCTCGCCGTTCGTGATGACACCGTCGAGGTACTGCTGCTCGACCTCGATGACCTGCCGACGCGCCTCCTCGATGAGCTGGCTCTTCGACGACGGCGTGTGCATGTCGTCGATGCCGATCGAGAGCCCCGACAGGGTCGCGTAGCGGAAGCCGATGTCCTTGAGGTCGTCGAGGAACGTCACGGTCTCGGCGTTCCCGAGCCGGTGGTAGCACTCGGCGACGAGAGCCGTGATCTCCTTCTTCTTCAGCTCCCGGTTCACGAAGCGCAGGGACGCCGGCACGATCTCGTTGAACAACACCCGGCCAACCGTCGTGTAGTCCTTCCAGCGATCCGGGTCCCACGCCTCGGCACCCTCGAGGTCGGGCTCGACCAGCGCGTTGACGCCGCGGACCTTGATCCGGGCCTGGAGGTCCACGTCCTCGGCGTCATACGCCATCCGGACCTCCTCCATGTCGGCGAAGACCCGGCCCTCTCCCCTGGCCCCCTTGCGCTCCTTGGTAAGGTAGTAGATTCCGAGGACCATGTCCTGGGTCGGGATGGCCACCGGACCCCCGTTCGCCGGCGAGAGGATGTTGTTCGACGACAGCATGAGCACCATCGCCTCGAGCTGCGCCTCCATCGACAGGGGCACATGGACCGCCATCTGATCGCCGTCGAAGTCGGCGTTGAAGGCGGTGCAGACCAGCGGGTGGATTTCGATGGCCTTCCCCTCGACGAGGATCGGCTCGAAGGCCTGGATCCCGAGCCGGTGGAGCGTCGGCGCCCGATTCAGCAGCACCGGGTGCTCCTTGATGACCTCCTCGAGGATGTCCCAGACCTCCGGCCGCTCCTTCTCCACCATCTTCTTCGCGCTCTTGATGGAAGACGCGAGCCCGCGCTCCTCGAGCTTCCGGAGGATGAAAGGCTTGAACAGCTCGAGGGCCATCTTCTTCGGCAGCCCGCACTGGTGGAGCTTCAGCTGTGGCCCGACCACGATCACCGAGCGGCCCGAGTAGTCCACGCGCTTGCCGAGGAGGTTCTGCCGGAACCGGCCCTGCTTGCCCTTGAGCGTGTCGGAGAGCGACTTGAGCGGCCGGTTGTTCGGTCCCGTGATGACGCGGCCGCGGCGGCCGTTGTCGAAGAGGGCGTCCACCGCCTCCTGCAGCATCCGTTTCTCGTTGCGGATGATGATCTCCGGCGCCTTGAGCTCCATCAGCCGCTTCAGGCGGTTGTTCCGATTGATCACGCGCCGGTAGAGGTCGTTCAGGTCGGAGGTCGCGAAGCGCCCCCCGTCCAGCGGGACCAGGGGCCGGAGCTCCGGCGGGATCACGGGGACGACCTCGAGGATCATCCACTCAGGCTTGTTACCCGACTTGATGAAGGCCTCGACGACCTTCAGGCGCTTGACGGTCTTCTTGCGCTTCTGGGCCGACGTCTCGGACACCATCTGCGCCCGGAGCTCCCGGGCCAGCTCCTCGAGCTTGAGACCGCGCAGGAGCTCCCGAATCGCCTCGGCGCCCATCCCCACCTTGACCCGGTCAGGGCCGGACTCTTCGGTGAGCTTCCGGTACCGGTCGACGGTCAGGAGGTCCTTTCGCTTGACCGCTGCCGGTCCGGGATCCAGCACCACATACTCCTCGAAGTAGAGGATCTTCTCCAGATCGCGGAGCGACATGTCGAGCAGCTGGCCGATACGGCTCGGGAGCCCCTTAAAGAACCAGACGTGCGAGACGGGGGACGCCAACTCGATGTGGCCCATCCGTTCGCGGCGGACCCGCGCCCGCGTCACCTCGACGCCGCACTTGTCGCAGATGACGCCGGCGAACTTCATCCGCTTGTACTTGCCGCACGCGCACTCGTAATCCTTGGTCGGGCCGAAGATGCGGGCGCAGAACAGCCCGTCACGCTCCGGTTTGAACGTCCGGTAGTTGATCGTCTCCGGCTTCTTGACCTCGCCGCTCGACCACACGGAGCGGATCTTCTCCGGTGGGGCCAGGCGAATCCGGATGGCGTCGAACGTGATGGGCTTCGGGTAGCGGTTGTCAAGGATGCCCCACAGGTCCTTCGTGGGCTTGTCCTCCCTGATCAGACTCCCGAACTGCCGATCCGTCAGCATCCTGTCTCCTCCTTAGGTCGGGGTGGTAGTACCCCGCGCCGTCCAACGGGGACGGCTGCCCGGGCCGAACGAGCCTCAGCCACGCTAGGCTTTCCTCTTGCCGTCGCGCTGGATCAGCTCAACATCCAGGGCCAAGCTCTGGAGCTCCTTTACCAGCACGTTGAAGGACTCCGGCGTGCCCGGCTCCAGGAAGTTCTCGCCCTTGACGATCGCCTCGTAGATCCGGTTCCGACCCTCCACGTCGTCGGACTTGACGGTCAGCATCTCCTGCAGGGTGTGGGCGGCGCCGTAGGCCTCGAGCGCCCACACCTCCATCTCGCCGAACCGCTGGCCGCCGAACTGGGCCTTGCCCCCGAGCGGCTGCTGGGTGACGAGCGAGTAGGGTCCGATCGAACGGGCGTGCATCTTGTCGTCCACGAGGTGGGCCAGCTTCATCATGTAGATGTAGCCCACCGTGACCTCCTGATGGAACGGCTTGCCGGTGCGCCCGTCGTGCAGCATGGTCTTGCCCGAGGTCGGCAGCTTCGACTGCCGGAGGTGGTCCTTGATCTCCGCCTCGCTGGCGCCGTCGAACACCGGGCTCGCGACCCACAGGCCGAGCGCGCGGGCCGCCCAGCCGAGATGCGTCTCGAGGATCTGGCCCACGTTCATGCGCGACGGGACCCCGAGGGGGTTCAGCACGATCTCCACCGCGGTGCCGTCCGGCAGATAGGGCATGTCCTCGTCGGGTAGAATGCGCGAGACGACGCCCTTGTTGCCGTGCCGGCCCGCCATCTTGTCGCCCACCGAGAGCTTCCGCTTCACGGCGACGTACACCTTCACCATCTTGATGACGCCGGGCGGCAGGTCATCCCCGCGACGGAGCCGGGCGACCTTCTCCTCCCGGATCGTCCGGAGGATCTCCATGTCCTCCTCAGCCTTCTCCGCGATCTTCCGGATGTTCGAGGCGAGCCCCTCGTCCTCCTTCACCTTCACCTTGGTCAACTCGTCCCAACTCAGCTCGTCCAGCCACGCTCGCTCGATCCGCTGGCCTTTCTTGCCCAGCGTCACCTTCTTCCCGTCGACGAGATCCTGGGCCAACGTCTTGCCGACCAGCAGGTTCTTCAGCTTCTGGTCGCGCTCCATCTCTACGATGGCGATCTCGTCCTGGTAGTCCTTCTCCAGGCGTCCGATCTCCTCTTCCTCGATGGACTTGGCGCGCTCGTCCTTGTCGGTGCCGCGCCGGGAGAAGACCTTGACGTCCACGACCGTGCCCTCGATCCCGGGCGGCACGGTCAGCGAGGTGTCGCGCACATCGCCCGCCTTCTCGCCGAAAATGGCGCGCAGGAGCTTCTCCTCCGGCGTGAGCTGCGTCTCCCCCTTCGGCGTGATCTTGCCGACGAGGATGTCGCCTGCCTTGACCTTCGCGCCGATGCGGACGATGCCCGAGTCGTCGAGGTCCTTCAGGGCCTCTTCGGAGACGTTGGGGATGTCGCGCGTGATCTCCTCCTTACCGAGCTTCGTGTCCCGCGCCTGGATCTCGAACTCCTCGATGTGGATCGAGGTGTAGCGGTCGTCCTTCACCAGCCGCTCGGAGACCAGGATCGCGTCCTCGAAGTTGTACCCGCCCCACGGCATGAACGCGAC
>CAZDYT010000299.1:0-5414 GCA_964509395.1 uncultured bacterium | reverse complement strand
CGCGGGCGCGGGCGGCTTGTCGGGACCGAAGACGAGGAGGGCGAGCACCATGAGGACCAGCAGTGCCTG
Organism: uncultured bacterium; assembly: GCA_964509395.1. Classification (GTDB taxonomy): domain Bacteria; phylum Methylomirabilota; class Methylomirabilia; order Rokubacteriales; family DASRDR01; genus CAZDYT01. Next base: position 5,345 of record CAZDYT010000299.1, on the reverse strand, counting down.
GAAGCCGATGTCGGGCATGGCGGGCCTGGCGAAATCCTACACGATGGCGCCCGGCGACGCACGCCCTTTTCGGCCCGCCACTCGAGAGGCTCCTAACTCTGAACGGCAACTCATCTGGCGCCTCGAGCGGCCGGTCGCGGTGCGCTCCGCGCCGCGGGGCGACCCGGTCGCCGCGTCGTCCTTAGGGCTAACCGATGAGGGCCGCGACCGCGTTCAGCAGCGTCTTGGGCACGAAGGGCTTGGAGACCCGCCCGTCCACCCTGAGGTTGCGCAGATCTGCGCTGTCGGCGCCGGTGGCGAGCACCAGGATGGGGATCTTCGAGTACGCAGCATCCTTCTGGAGGTGAGTGATCAGATCCGTGCCGGACATCTCGGGCATCCGGAGGTCGGTGATCACGAGGTCGAACATGTCGCCATCGAGCCGCCGGAGCGCCTCGGCACCGCTCGGGACCCCGGACACCGTGTAGCCGGACTTCGTGAGGATGTCCTTGATGACGGCCAGAATCGACGGGTCGTCGTCAACCACCAAGACGCGCCTCATTGCTGGACCCAGGCCTCCTCGATTGTCCGGGTGGACCGCCCCCGAGTAGGGACCCGAAGAGCGGCGCTCATCCTAGTGCCGTGGCCGATCCCCGTCGCATCCCGGCGTCCTCGGTCGTCGCCGAGCCTCAACGTACAGGGAGTACGCCTCGGCTCAGCTCCTCCCTGCGTCCTAGGGCTGCTCGGGTCTCGGCCACGGCGGGAGAGTCCCATGGCTAACCCTGACACGTTCGTGCAGACTGTGGGCGAACAAGCGTCCTAGTCCGCCAGAGTGCGCCCGTCAACTTCCTCAAACCTCCAGTTGGTAGACGGGGTGTGTCCCCGGGAAGCCGCGGAGCGCCACATCCCCGAGCAGCTTGCTCGACGCCCCCGCTGGCCCGAGCGCCGCCAGCGCCTCCTCGGAGACGACCAGCGAGTTTCGGCCCGCACCCCGGCCGTACAGCGTCTCCATGACAGAGCCAAGCCGCACCGTCTTCAGGACGGCGAGCCCCGTCCGGTTCCCCCGCGCATCGGTCAACGTCGGGCCCACGTGGAGACTCCCCCGGAACGCGACCTCGACCCCGGGCGGCATGGCCTGGTTGATCGCGGGCAGGCGCGCGTACATGCCCCGCAAGGCCCGGAGTGCCCGATCGGCGCGCTCGAAGCAGAAGAGGAAGCCGTCGCCGTGGCCGTCGATGGATCGCGTCTCGTACTGCCGCGCGACCGGGATGAAGGTCGTCTCGATCCGCCGCAGCAGATCGCGGAAGAACTCGTCCCCGCGCTCCTGAATGAGCTCGCTCGACTGGATCAGGTCGACGATGAGGATGGCGTCCGGAGTGCCGGCGCGCTGCGCCGCGGCCCGGGCGGTCGCCTCCGCTTGCTCCCGATGGGTTTCGTCGCGCTCGCGCGCCCATGCCTTGTACCGCGCGGCGCGCGCCCGCACGATGTGGGCCTCCCACCGCCGCAAGCCCGCCAGCGTGACGACCCCGACGAGCAGCGCCCCGAGGAGAAGCGTGAGTTCGGGGACCGGACTGAGGCCGGTCCCCGGGAGCGCCCATCCGCGCACCGGCAGCACGTTCACGGCGAGCTGGAGACCGACCCACGCCAGCCCCCCGAGGCTCAGGAGGACGGTGGCGACGAGGACCAGCCGCCGGAGCAGCGAGAGGAGGACGTCCGCCGGCACGCGGGAACCGCGGGAATCTGCAGCGGCACCGGAGACTCGCGCCACGGCCGCCCTGTCGCCTGGAGCGCGCCTCAGTCTCCGGCACGCCGCCGGGTGGCACCCTGTGCTTCGTACACCTTCGCCTCGACGAAGAGGCCCAGCAAAATGCGGTCGATACGCCCGACCTGCGCCTCGCTCCGGAGGATGTCGAGGGCATGGTCCGGCTCGACCGCCCGCTTGTACGGGCGGTCGGCGGCCGCCAGGGCGTCGAACATATCCGAGATCATCATCATCCGGGCCTGGATGGGCACCTCCGCGTCCCGCACGCGCCGAGGGTAGCCGGTGCCGTCGAGCCGCTCGTGATGACTGTAGGCGATGAGCGGCACCCGCCGCAGCTCCTTGGTCCACGGGATCTGCATGAGGAAGCGGAAGCTGTGGGTCACGTGCGACTCGATCTCGAGCCGCTCCTGGTCGTTGAGGCTCCCCTGCGGAATGGAGAGGTTGGTGATCTCGTAATCCGTGAGGTACGGGTGCTGGCTGCCGTCGAAGTACGTGTAGACCTGCCCGGCCAGCAGCCGAAGGCTGGCGTCAACCTCGGATTCGAGGACCGTGGGCTCGTTGAGCCGCTCCACGAGCACCCACCGCCGCTCCACCTCCTCGAGCTTCCGCTCCAGCTCCTCCTCGAGCTGCTTGAGCTGCGCCCGGGCGGCCTCGAAGCCGAGCCGGACGACCAGCTCCATCATCCGGCGCGAATACTCGTGCTGCAGGGTCCGCTTGATGAAGTCGAAGCGGGTCCGGATGACGCTCATCTCCGGGTCGAAGAGCTTCTTGGCTTTGACCAGGACGTGCTCCCGCACGCCGACCTTGCCGATGTCGTGGAGGATCGACGCGTACTCGAGCTCCTTCAGCTCGTCGCGCGTGAAGTGCACGTCGCGGTACTCGCCCATCGCCACGCGGTCGACGACCTGCGCCAGCCCGACGGTGAGCCGCGCGACCCGGTCCGAGTGCCCGGCCGTCACCGGGTCCCGTTGCTCGATCGCGGTCACGGACGCGCGGACGATCCCCTCCAGCAACCGTTCGATGCGACTGAGCAGGAGGGTCTTGTTGAGGGCCACCGCGGCGAGGCTCGCCAGCGAGCTGACCATCTCCTGGTCGCGCGCGCCGAAGGGGATGGCCTCCGCCTGCGCGGCCTCGGGCGTGTCGAGGCGGAGCCGCGGCGAGCGCTTCTTGTTGATCACCTGGATGACCCCGATGATCTCGTCGGTGTGATCCACCATCGGGATGGCGAGCATCGAGACCGTCCGATAGCCGAGGGCCTGATCCATCTTGGGGCTGTGCGAGTACTCGACGTCCGGCGGCAGGTGGTAGGCGTCCGCGAGGTTCAGCGGGATCCGGGTGAGCGCCACGTACCCCGCGATACTGGCCCGGTTCAACGGCAACCGGGCGGCCTTGAGGTCGAGGCTCTTCGAGTCGTTCTGCGCCACGACGAACCGGAGCGTCCGCTCCCCCTTCACCTCCCACTGACTCGGATCCGGATCCTTCTCCTCTACGAGGTAGAGGCTCCCGGCGTCCGCCGTCGTGACCTCGCGACACTTGGTGAGGATCAGCTCGAGGAGCCGGTTGGCGTCCCGCTCCGCGGAGAGCGCCAGGGCGACGCGGTTGAACTCCTTGAAGTCCACGGCCTGCCGGATCAGCTCACCCCGGAGGCTCTGAGCGGCCTGCAGGTCGGCGAGGCACCGGAACGTCGTCCGGATCTTGCGGCCGAGGTGCGCCGGGTGGTACGGCAGCTCCAGGAAGTCGTCGACCGACTTCTGGCCCAGGGCGCGCGCGGCTTCCACGAGCTGCTCCCGCTCGGCCACCACGATGACCGCCACCGCGGCGGACCGGAGAGCCCGGCGCCAGCGGTCGACCACGGCGGGGTCGGGGGCCAGCTTGGTCCAGTCGGCGACGAACACGACCTGGTCGAAGGCGGGCAGACTCGGAGGGAGCTCCCCTCGGCTCCCGAGCGGAGCCAGCACGAGTTCGGCATCCTCGGCGAGGAGGTCGCGGAACGCCGCGGGCTCCTGGTCCGCTGTCCAGACCAGGAGGCCCTTCAAGCGGGCCATAGGATTCTCCTCAGCTCCGGGCCCCACGCCCGAGCGACAGGATAGTCCCGGATCGCTATAATGCGGGCCCGCGGTCCGAGGTGTCAAGATTTGCATGCGCCGGGCCCGGGTGTCCGGAGGCGAACGCCGGCCCTCTACCACTCGACCCGGTCGCGCCTCAGCGGGACCTTGGCCGCCGGCGTGGCCGCCTCGCGCCCGTCCGAGCCCATCGCCTGCCAGAGGAGGATCAGGATGGCGATCAGGTACATGTGCCCGCCGGACCACATGATGCCGCCCCCGAAGGCCTGGTCATCGAGCGGACTCAGGCCGAAGAGCCCGGATCCGGCCCCGTAGGAGGGGTAAAGGACCCGCTCCGTCAACGCGATGATCGCTCCGAGCAGCGTGTTCTGCGCGGTCGCGAGGACCAGGTACGCGATGCGGACGCCGTAGTAGAGCCCCCCGCGGGGCCACCGGCGCCGGGGTGCCGGATTCACGATCGGCCACCAGAAGAGGACGGCGGCGGTGAAGAACGCCAGGTGCTCCACATCGTGCACGAGGGGGTGCCGCAGCGCCGCCTCGTAGGCCGCCGGCAGATGCCAGAGCCACAGGTTCCCGGTGTAGAGGGGGCCGGCGACGGGGAGCCACGTCAGGAGCCGCTGGGTGCGGCGCAGCCGGCTCCCCTCCGTCAGGGCTCGCTGGACGGCGCGGCGCAGCCTCCGGGGCACCCCCCACAGAACGAAGGGGAACGGATTCCCGAGGAGCAGGCACGGGGGGGCGACCATGAGGAGAATCTGGTGCTGAACCATGTGGGCAGTGAAGAGGAGGTCAGCGAGGCGCTCGAGCGGGGAGAGGAGCGCGACCGCCACCGCGGCCAGCCCGCCGAGGTACGCCGCGAGCCGGCCCGCGGAGGCGAGCCGGCGGTGCCCCAATCGCCGGAGGCGCCACCACCCGACGGCGTAGAGGCTCCCCAGCGTGAGGAGCACGAGGCTCACGTCGGGGCGCCCGTGCCAGTGCAGCAGCTCGGGCTCGAGGCCGAGGCTCACCGCCGCAAGCTCACCGGCCCGCGGTCAGCAGAGCGACGAGATACGCGCGCGCCTCTGGGGCGCGCCAGTCACGGTACCCCAGCACGCTGCCGACAAGCACGCCCTGCCGGTCGATGAAGTACGTGGCCGGAAGTCCCGCCACGCCGTACTGCCGCACCACCGCTCCGGCGGAGTCCAGCAGGACCGGCACGGTCAGCCCGTACTCCCGCGCGAAGGCCTCGACGGCTCCGGCCTCCTCCTGGTAGCTCACGGCGAGCACCGCGAGCCCCCGCGCACCGAGCTCGTGTAGGAGCTCCTCCATCGCGGGGAGCTCCTCGCGACACGGCGCACACCAGGTGGCCCAGAAGTTCAGGAACACCACGCGGCCGCGGAATGCTCGCAGGTGGACCGGGCGGCCCTCGAGGTCGTGGAGCGTGAAGTCGGGCGCGGCCGCAGGCTCCGGCCGGATGACGGCGAAGGGGCGGGGGCCGTCGGCGGGGGACCGGGTGCGCAGGCTGCTCCAGAGCGCGGCGCCCGCCAGCGCGGCGCCCCGGACGG
>CAZDYT010000298.1:0-5417 GCA_964509395.1 uncultured bacterium | reverse complement strand
CCTGGACTTCACCCCGTGCGGAGGCCCCCCGGAGCCGCCGACGGTGGGATCCTGCCTCGCGGCGGTCCTCCCCCTAGCTCGCAACGACGCCAGGGCGGGTTGCCGTGCGGGACCGATGCTCCGGCCACCGGCTGCCCGGCTTGTCGGACCTGGTCTTCGCTGACCCGAAACATTGTACTGCAAGGCCGCCGAGACGGCGTCCGGAGCCCGGTGCCGCGGGGACCCTGCCGCCGGTGACGGTCCTGCGGCCAGTGCGGCCTCCGCCGACGTGCCCGCCGATTTGGGGAATCGAGGCGCGGTTCGTTATGATAGCTGGGTCACCCGGAGCATGACCGCAGGATTCTCTCGTGGCCGAACCACCGCTCGTGCCCGCTGGCCCTGCCTGCCTCCCCGGGAGATCCGGCGGTGTGTCCAGTCTCGGGGGGCCTGATGGCGGAGACGCCTTTCGTGACCCTGGTGTTGCCGGCCTACAACGAAGTCGGCCGCATCGGCGGGACCATCGGCGAGGCGGCGGCGTACTTCGAGCAGCGCGGCTATCCGTTCGAGATCATCGTGTGCGCCGACGGCGACGACGGCACGCGGGAGCTGGTGGCGCGGATGGCCCGGGATGACCCGAGGCTTCAGGTCATCGGCAGCGCCGAACGGCGTGGCAAGGGCCACGCCGTTCGCAGCGGCGTCGCGCTCGCCCGTGGCGACGTCGTCGGGTTTGCCGACGCGGACAACAAGACGCCCATCGAGGAGTTCGACAAGTTCGTCCCCTGGTTGCGCGCCGGCCACGAGGTCGTGATCGGTTCGCGCGCGCTGCGGAATTCGCGGATCGAGCGCCCGCAACCTCTGTATCGACGCCTGGGCGCCAGAGGGTTCGCCCTCCTCATGCATGCCGTGGTCGGACTCCGCGACATCGCCGACACCCAGTGTGGCTTCAAGTTCTTTCTGCGCCATGCCGCGCTGGACCTGTTCCGCCGTCAGCGGATCGACGGCTACATGCTCGACGTGGAGGTCCTTCGTCTGGCGCGGCAATCCGGCTATCGCATCGTGCAGGTGCCGGTCCGCTGGCGCGATGACGGCGATAGCCGGCTGGCGTTGGTCGGTGGGAACGTCCGGAACGTGGTCGACCTCTTGAGGATCCGCTTCGCCAGCGGGCGGTGATCCGGCCTCGCCGGGAGTGACGGCGTGCGTTACTTCGTGACGGGCGGCGCGGGGTTCATCGGCAGCCATCTGGTGGATCGCCTGCTGGAAGACGGCCACGACGTCGTCTGCTACGACAACTTCTCCACGGGCCAGCGGGAGTTTTTGGAGAAGGCCCTGAGGCACCCCCGCTTCAGCCTGGTTCGGGGGGACCTGCTGGATCTCCCGACGCTGACGGAAGCCGTGCGCGGCGCCGAATTCGTCTTCCACCTCGCCGCCAACGCGGACGTCCGCTTCGGCACGCTGCATCCCGCCCGAGACCTCGAGCAGAACACCGTGGCCACCTTCAACCTGCTCGCGGCCATGCGGGCGGCCGGGGTCAGCCGCCTGGCGTTCGCCTCGACGGGCTCGATCTACGGTGAACCCGCGGGGTTCCCGACGGCCGAGGACGCGCCCTTCCCCGTCCAGACCTCGTTTTACGGCGCGTCCAAGCTGGCCGCCGAGGCGCTCATCGAGGCCTACTGCGAGGGATTCGGATTTCAGAGCTACATTTTTCGCTTCGTCTCGATCCTCGGCGAACGCTACACTCATGGGCACGTGTTCGATTTTTACAAGCAACTGCGCGACCATCCGGAGGCGCTCTACGTTCTCGGAAACGGCAAGCAGCGGAAGTCGTACCTGTACGTGCAGGACTGCATCGACGCCATGCGCCTCGCGGTCGCAAAGGCGGCGGAAAGAGTCAACATCTTCAATCTCGGGACCGCCGAGTACTGCGAGGTCGACGACTCCATCGAATGGATCTGCCAGTACCTGGGAGTCTCGCCTCAGCGCACCTACTCCGGGGGCGAGCGCGGGTGGGCCGGCGACAGCCCGTTCATCTTTCTGGACTGCTCGCGGATCCGCCGGTTGGGCTGGCGCCCCACCTTGGGCATTCGCGAGGCGGTAGTCCGAACCCTGCGATTTCTGCAGCAGGAGCCGTGGGTATTGGACCGCCGGTCGCCATGAACGTGGGGCTGGTCGGATGCGGCGTCGTCGCCCGGAAGCGAGCCGGTGCGCTGGCGGGATGCCGTCTCGTGGCATGCGCCGACGTCGTCAGCGAACGGGCTCAGGAGCTGGCGCGCGCCCTGCCGGGTGTCGAGGTCGAGGCGGACTGGCGTCTGGTGGTCGAGCGGCGGGACGTGGACATCGTGATCGTCTCCACCACGCACGACGTGCTGCCCGAAGTCACCCTGGCGGCGATCATGGCCGGGAAGGCCGTTCTCGTCGAGAAGCCCGCGGCCCGGTCTCTCAAGGAGCTCGACCCGGTCGCCGAGGCGGCACGGCGCCGGGGGATTCCCGTGCGTGTCGGGTTCAACCACCGCTACCACCCGGCGGTGCGCAAAGCCCGCGAAGTGTGTGACGGCGGCGGGCTCGGCGAGCTCATGTACGTGCGCGGCCGCTACGGGCACGGTGGGCGGCCGGGCTATGGCCGGGAGTGGAGGGCTGATCCAGGGCTTTCCGGTGGGGGGCACCTTATCGACCAGGGGGTGCACTTGATCGATCTGGCCCGCTGGTTTCTCGGCGAGTTCGTGGAGGTCGCGGGCTTCACGCACACGTATTACTGGGACATGCCTGTGGAAGACAACGCGTTCATGCTGCTGAAGACAGCGCGGCAGCAGGTGGCGTTCCTGCATACGAGCTGTACCGAGTGGAAGAACCTGTTCTCGTTCGAGATCTTCGGCCGGCAAGGGAAGCTCGACATTGCAGGGCTCGGCGGGAGCTATGGCACGGAGCGGCTCGCCTACCATCGCATGCTTCCGCAGATGGGACCGCCCGAAACGACGGCCTGGGAATACCCAGTCGCGGACACCTCCTGGGAGGCGGAGTTCGCCGAGTTCGTCGAGGATATCCGGCTGGGGCGTCAGCCGGCGGTGAGCCTGGACGATGCCCGGGCAGTCCTGCACGTCGTCGAGCAGGTGTACCAGGCCTCGGCCTCATGATCATCACCCGTAGTCCACTGCGGATCTCCATCGGTGGCGGGGGGACGGACCTGCCATCTTACTATCGCGAGCACAGCGGCTTTGTGATTGCCGGGGCGATCGACAAGTACGTCTACATCACGCTACATCAAACCTTTGTCGCCGACCTGATCATCAAGTACTCGAAGATGGAGCGGGTGAAGGCGGTCGAGGAGGTCCAGCACCCCCTCGTTCGCGAGGCCCTTCGCTTGACCGACGTGGAGCCGGCATACCTGGAAATCACCAGCATGGCCGACATCCCCGCCGGGACGGGCCTCGGGTCGTCCGGCAGCTTCACCACCGCCCTCCTGAAGGCGCTGCATGCCCTCAAGAAGAGCCTGGTCCATCCGCGAGAGCTCGCCGACCAGGCCTGCCGCATCGAGATCGACATCTTGAAGGAATCCGTCGGCAAACAGGACCCGTACATCGCCGCCTACGGGGGAATCACCTGCTTCCGCTTCCTCCCCAACGGCGAGGTCGAAGCCTGGCCGCTCAAGGTCGACCGGGATACGTTGTACAGCCTCGAAGACAACCTCCTGCTGTTCTTCACCGGGTACTCTCGGCCGGCCTCCGACATCTTGCGCGAGCAAGACGTCCGGAGTAAGCACAACGATCGCGAGATGCTCGCCAATCTCCACTTCATCAAAGAAGTCGGCCGGGAGAGCAAAGAGGTGTTGGAGAAGGGTGATTTGATGCGCTTCGCGGAGCTCATGAACGAGCACTGGGAGTACAAGAAGCGCCGGTCGGCGCAGATGAGCAACGAGCGCATCGACCACTGGTACGAGCTGGCGCGCCGCAACGGCGCCGCGGGCGGCAAGCTGGTCGGCGCGGGCGGCGGCGGCTTCTTGATGCTGTATGCGGAGGACAAGGTGCGCCTCCGGCGGGCCATGCGGGAGGCGGGGCTCGAGGAAGTGCGCTTCCGGTTCGATTTCGAAGGCACCAAGGTCGTGATCCAGTCGTGAAGGCGGACGTGTTGCCGGTTGCCATCCTCGCGGGGGGTCTGGCCTCACGGCTCCAGCCGCTGACCGAGACCGTCCCCAAGGCCCTGGTGGACGTGAGCGGCGAGCCGTTCATCGCCCACCAGCTGCGCCTGCTGCGGGCCAACGGGATCCAACGCGCGGTGGTCTGCGCCGGGTACCGGGGCGAGATGATCCGGGCGTACGTCGGCGGCGGCGAGCGCTTCGGGCTCCGGGTCGCCTTCTCCTTCGACGGCCCCCGGCTGCTCGGGACGGCCGGCGCGGTCAAGCAGGCGCTGCCCCTGCTGGGAGAGGCCTTCTTCGTGCTCTACGGCGATACGTACCTGGAGTGTGACTATCGGGCCATTCAGGCCGCCTTCGAGACGAGCGGCCGGCGCGGGCTCATGACGGTCTTCCGCAACGAGAACCGCTGGGACACGAGCAACGTCGCGCTGGTGGACGGGCGTATCGCGGCCTACGACAAGCGCCATCCCGCGCCACGGATGCGCCACATCGACTACGGTCTGGGCGTGTTCCTGAGCGCGGCCTTCGACACGGTACCGCCCGGGGAGCCCTGGGAGCTCGCGACCGTGTACCAGGAGCTCCTGCACTCCGGCCAGCTGGCCGCCGTCGAGGTGGAGCGGCGCTTCTACGAGATCGGCTCCCTGGAAGGCTTGCGTGACACTCGCCGGTATTTCGACACGAAAGGCGCATCCGAGCGGGGTGCCGGGTGAGCTTCACCGAGCGCTACCTCGACGAAGTCGCGCGGGTCGCCCGGCAGTTCGATGCGCCAGCCATCGACCGGATGGTGGCGCTGCTCGCCGAGACGCGGGCACGGGGAGGCAGGCTCTTCGTCCTCGGCGTCGGGGGCAGTGCCGCGAATGCGTCTCACGCGGTGAATGACTTCCGAAAGCTCGTCGGCCTGGAGGCGTACACGCCGGCCGATAACGTGGCAGAGCTGACGGCCCGGACGAACGACGAGGGCTGGGCCAGCGTGTTCGAGGGATGGCTTCGGACGAGCCGGCTCAGAGCGGACGATCTGGTGCTGGTCTTTTCGGTCGGGGGCGGCAGCGCCGAGAAGAACGTGAGCGTGAACCTGATCGCGGCCCTGGACCATGCGAAACGGGTCGGGGCACGGGTCATCGGCGTGGTCGGGCGGGACGGGGGCTATACGGCGCAGGTCGCCGACGTCTGCCTGATCGTGCCCACCGTGAACGCCGCCCACGTGACACCCCATACCGAGGCGTTCCAGGCGGTGATCTGGCACCTCCTGGTGTCGCACCCCGCCCTCCAGACGGCCCCGACCAAGTGGGAGTCGTTGCGGTGACCCGGGCAC
>CAZDYT010000297.1:0-5422 GCA_964509395.1 uncultured bacterium | reverse complement strand
TGATAGGGCACGACCCGGTCCCAAGCAAAGTTTGCGATTGCGTGGGAGGGGTCAGCACGCCCCCACGCGGCGCCGGGGGCCCCGGCTGTCCGCCAACCCTGAGGGGCGCGCGCCGACCCCGATCTCTCCACCCCGCGACGCCCTTGCCGGGCGCCTGAGGGGCGCGCTACCCTCTGGGCGTGGACGCGGAGGCGCGAGCACGGGTGGACGGGGCGCGAGGACGGGACCGAGAAACGTCGCTAGCACCTCCTGCGTTCTCGAAAAGAGTTGGACGAACAACACGGCGTGGGTGAGCTTCCGGCTGAGCCGTGACAGCCAGGGCAATGCGAAGATCACGGAGATCGCCCAGTCACCGTGCAGCACCCCCGGGCTCTGCGGCGAGCAGGCCACGAACCGATAACCCCGCTTGCCTCGGGAGGCGGAACCGCATATAACCGGGACACCGCGGGGACGCCTCGAAGCGTCCCTTCCGGGGATCCCCGAGGGAGGGTGGCGATGATCTACTACGTGGATCTGGAGCATCCGACGCTCGGTCCCTCGCTCCTCAGCGAGCGGCCCGACGCGGCCTCGCGCAAGGCGGAGCTCGTGACCTGGAAGACGCGCTTCGAGCAGCTCTCCGGGGTCCCGTGCCTGCTCCAACACTTCACTCAGGTGAGCCCGCGCCGCCTCGCCGAAATCGAGGCGCGCGCGGTCATTCTGAGCGGGCACAGCACGCTGATCGACGACTACGACCCGGCCAGTCTGGCCCCGCTCCTGGAGGTGATCCGAGGGACGGCGCTGCCCCTCCTCGGGCTGTGCGGAGGTCACCAGTTGATGGGGCTCGCCTTCGAGACGCGGCCGGAGCCCATGGGCCCGCTGCGCCCCGGTGAGGTCGACCCTCGCCCGGAGCTCGCGCCGGGCATGCGCAAGGAGTGGGGTCCGCACACGATCCAGATCCTCGGGGAGGATCCTCTCTTCGCCGGTCTGGGCCACGCCGCGGTCGTGGAGCAGCGACACTTCTGGGAGCTCAAGCGCTTGCCCGACGGGTTCGTGCGGCTGGCGGGCTCGGAGGCGTGCGCGATCCAGGCGATGCGCCATCGCGCCCGGCCGCTCTACGGGCTCCAGTTCCACCCCGAGCGCTACACCGACGCCCATCCAGACGGCCGGACGATCCTCGTCAATTTCTTCCGCCTGGTGGTCGGCCTCGGCCGGCCCGCCGCGGCCGCCGTGACGCACGCCTGACGCCGTGGCATCCCCTGTGCCCGAGGGGCCGGGGGCTGCCCGGGCCCGGCCGGAAGGGGCCTTGACACCCGGGGAGACTTTATGGCCACTATGCCCCACCAGCGGCGGCTCCCGGGGAGGCAGCGGGCGGCGCGCCGAGCGCGTGAGGCCAACATCAAGACCGAGCGGGGAAAACCCCAGGCGGCTCACGGGAGAGGAGGGATGCGACCCGGGCGTTTCGAAAGAACAACGCGGTCCGCTCAGGGAGGAGACGAGACCATGCACGAGTACATCCCTGAACTGAAAGAGCAGTACCGGAAGGGTGAGATCACCCGCCGGGAATTCATCCGAACCGCCACCCTGCTCGGCATGTCGGCGGCGGCGGCCGGCACGTTCGTCGGCGACGCCGTTCTGACCACGCGCGCGGCCCACGCGCAGAAGCGGGGCGGAGTGCTCAGGGTCGCCACGCGGGTCCAGAAGATGAAGGACCCGGCCACCTTCGACTGGGTCCCCATGTCGAACGTCGCGCGGCAGATCGCCGAGTACCTGACCGTGACCGACCACGACAACATCACGCACCCCTACCTCCTGGAGCGCTGGGAGGCGTCGAACGATCTCAAGACCTGGACGCTCAGGATCCGCAAGGGGGTCCAGTTCCAGCTGGGAGGCGCCAAGCGCCGGGAGCTGGAGGCCGCCGATGTCGTCTGGAACATCAAGCGCTGGCTGGCGAAGGAGACCGGCTCCTCCATCCGGGGCCTGCTGAGCTATCTGTCCCCCGAGGGGGTCGAGGAGGTGGATCGCTCCACCGTGAGGCTCCACCTCGCCATCCCCCAGATGGCGGTGCCGGAGCACCTCTTCCACTACCCGGCGGTGATCCTGGCCCGGGAGTACGGCGGCGACTTCCTCAAGGAGCCCTGGGGCACCGGGCCCTTCGTCCTGGACAAGTACGTGGTCGGCGAGCAGGCGGTGGTGAAGCGGCGCGCCGACTACTGGCAGGCGGGCCGACCCTACCTGGACGAGATCCGGTTCCTCGACCTCGGCGAGGAGGAGTCGGCGCACGTGGCCGCCCTGGCCTCGCGGCAGGCGGACCTCGTGGCCGATCTGGGGATCGCGACCCTCGATGCGATCGACCGCATCCCCCACGCGCAGGTCCTCGAGACCAAGACGGCCCAGACCGCGGTCATCCGCATGCGGGTGGACAAGAAGCCCTTCGACGACGAGCGCGTCCGCAACGCCGTCAAGCTCTGCCAGGACCACGCGCGGCTCCTGGAGCTCGCCCACCGGGGCCGGGGCGCGGAGGGGGCCGACCACCACGTCGCCCCGGTCCACCCCGCCTACGCCCCCGAGCCGACGCCCAAGCAGGACATCGCCAAGGCCAAGGCCCTGCTGGCGGCGGCGGGATACCCGAACGGCATCGATCTCGCGCTGGACCTCAAGAAGCAACCCAACTGGGAGCCCATCTGCATGCAGGCGTTCAAGGAGATGGCGGCCCAGGCTGGCATCCGCATCCAGCTGAACGTCATGCCCTCCTCCCAGTACTGGGAGATCTGGGACAAGACGACCTTCGGCTTCACCGCCTGGACCCACCGGCCGCTCGACACCATGGTGCTTTCCCTCGCCTTCCGGTGCCGCGACGGCAAGCCCGTCGCGTGGAACGAGACCCAGTGGTGCGACCCGGCCTTCGAGAAGATGCTGGACGAGGCCGAGGCGATCCTCGATCCCAAAGAGCGCCGCAAGGTCATGGCCCGGATCCAGCCCTACCAGCGGGAGCACGGGCCCATCGGTCTGCCCTTCTGGCGGTCCGTGTTCCAGGCCGGAGACAAGCGCATCAAGGCGTACCGGGTCCACCCGACCGGGTACGTGCTCGCCGCCGAGACCTGGCTCGAGGCGTGACCCGCCCGCGCCCGGCGCCGGGCGCGGCACATCGTCGCCGTGCCCGGCGCCCCTCGAGCGGGCGCCCGAGTTGAGCATGGGCCGGTTCCTCCTTCGCCGGTTCCTCTTCATGCTGGTGACCATGCTGCTGGTCTCCGCCATCGTGTTCGTCATCAGCGAGGTGGTTCCCATCGACGTGGCCCGCAACATCCTGGGCCCCTATGCCTCGCCCGAGTCCCTCGAACACCTGCGACGGCAGATGGGGCTCGATCAGCCCGTCCCCGTGCGCTACTGGCGATGGCTGACGCACTTCGTGCAGGGCGACATGGGGATCTCCAGCCACTACGCCGCTCCGGTCGCCCCGCTGCTGGGCCGACGGCTCCTCAACTCCGGAGTCCTGGCGGCGGCGGCCTTCGCGCTGATCATGCCCCTCGCCCTGCTCCTGGGCGTCGTGGCAGGCATGCGGGAGGGCGGGCGTGCTGACCGCCTGATCTCCCTGGGAAGCCTGGTCAGCACCTCGATCCCCACGTTCGCCAGCGGGGTGTTCCTCATCCTGATCTTCACCCTCTGGCTCGGCTGGCTGCCCGGCTCCAGCGTCCTGGACCAGGAGACCTGGGCGTACCAGGCTCCCTTGAAGCTGATCATGCCGGTTCTGGCTCTGGTCCTCGTGGACGTCGGCTACGTGGCCCGCATGACCCGGGTCAGCATGGCCGAGGTGATGGCGAGCGCCTACGTGCGGACAGCCATCCTGAAGGGCCTGCCCTACCGGCGGGTCATCGTCCAGCACGCCCTGCGGAACGCGCTCCTGGCCCCCATCACGGTGATCATGCTCCACATCAACTGGCTCATGGGCGGGATCGTGGTGGTCGAGTTCCTCTTCGGATTCCATGGCTTCGGCTGGATGATGCTGGACGCCTCCCTGAACAAGGATGTGCAGGTGATCGAGGCCGGCGCCATGGTCGCGATCGTCATCGCCGTGGGCACGCAGTTGATCGCCGACCTCCTCTACACCGCGCTGAACCCGCGGATCCGGTTGGCCTGATGGCCCGCGCCGGGCTCCCCGGGCGCAGTCCCGTCCTCGAGCCCGGCCCCGTAATCGTCCGCGAGGCGGCGCCGCCCGCGGTGGCTGTGGGGGTCCAGTCGGCGGCCCGCCGGATCGGCCGGGCGCTCCCTCGCATCCTCGAGTCACGGGTCGGCACGCTGGGCCTGGCGATCGTCGCCTTCTGGGTCGCCGTCGCCATCCTGGCCCCAGTTCTCTCCCCCCATTCGCCCACCGCGCTGGTCGGTCGGCTCGCCGAGCCCCCCTCGGCTCGACACTGGCTCGGGACCGACGAGATCGGGCGCGACGTCGCGAGCCGCGTCGTCTGGGGCAGCCGCACGATCCTGCTCCTGGCCCCGACGGCGGTGGCCGCCGCCCTGGTGGTGGGGGGACTGATGGGGCTCGTCGCCGGATACCGCGGCGGGCTCGTCGATGAGCTGATCATGCGCACGTCGGACATCATCCTGGCCTTCCCGGTCCTGCTCCTCTACATGATCATCATCGCCGCCGTGGGTCCCTCGGCCCTCAACATCATCTTCGCCGTCACCTTCGCCTCCAGCCCCGCCATCGCCCGGATCATGCGCAGCGTGGTGCTGGAGGTGCGGAGCCGCGAGTTCGTGGCCGCCGCCCGCCTGCGGGGGGAGTCGGCGTGGTACATCATGCTGGTGGAGATCCTTCCCAACGCCAAGGCCCCGCTGATCGTGGACGCCTGCCTGCGCGTCGGGTACGTGACCTTCACCATCGGCACGCTGGGGTTCCTGGGCCTGGGCATCCCCCCGCCAACGCCGGACTGGGGCGGGATGGTCAACGCGGCGCGCAACTGGATCATCATTGCCCCGTGGATGGCCGCGTTTCCCGCCCTCGCGATCTCCTCGCTGGTGGTGGGCCTGAACTTGTTTGCCGACGGGTTACGGGAGATCTCGCTCAAGGACTAGCGCCGTGGCCGATCCCCATCGCAGCCCGGCGTCCTCGGTCGTCGCCGCGCCTCAACGTATGCGGCATACGCCTCGGCGCGCCTTCTCCCTGCGTCCTAGGGCTGCTCGGGTCTCGACCACGGCCCGAGGCGGGTGGGCGATGAAACTTGGCTCATTCACCACGAGCTTGGCGCTTCAAGGACACTAGCGCCGTGGCCGATCAAGGACACTGAGCGCCGAGTCGGTCCATGCCCCCGCTGCTCGAGCTCCAGGACCTGTCCGTCACGTACGCCACCCGGCAGGGAAACGTCGACGCCGTGCGGGAGGTCGCCCTGACGATCGAGCGGGGCCAGGCCTACGGGCTGGTCGGGGAATCCGGGTGCGGGAAGACCTCCGT
>CAZDYT010000296.1:0-5423 GCA_964509395.1 uncultured bacterium | reverse complement strand
CGTGTGCGCGAATGATGCGGGTTCGGAGCATGTCGACCGCTGGCGGTCCCCGACGGCCCGGCGCGGTTCAGGCCGGGTGGGGGCGGGAGACGTAGCGGTTGTCGCGGATCCAGAAGCGAAGCGGGCGGTCGGCGGCGCGCGTGATGCCGATCCGAAGCCCGGTCGCCACGGTGAGGGCGCGGGGAGCCGGCGGTGGCCAGATGGTGAGGGGCCCCCGCGTGAGGTCCGCCCCGTTCAGGCGCCGCGTGATGCCGAGCGCCTCGGTGAGCTTCGCCGGTCCGTTCGAGAGCGCCAGAGCGTCGGCGGGCAGGCCGCGCCGGCGGGCCATCGTCGCGTGTCCTTGCATCGGCTGGAGCGCCCGGATCAGGACACAGCCGGGCACCCCGCGCGGCCCCGCGATCGCGTTCAGGCACGCGTGCCGGCCGTACGCCTGGAACACGTAGGCCACGCCGCCCGGGCCGTAGAAGAGCTCCCGAGCCGACGGGCGAAAGGCGGCGTGGGAGGCCGCATCCTCGGGCCCGAGATAGGCCTCGGTCTCGACGATCCGGCCGGCCGTCAGCGCGCCCTGGAGGCGCGAGACGAGGAGACAGCCCAGAAGGTCGCGCGCGACCTCGGGCGCCGGGCGAAGGTAGAAGGCCCGCCGGAGGGGACCGTGGCCCGCCGACGATCCTCCGAGCCGGCTGCCGGGGGCCTGCCGGAACGGGCGCGCCGTCCCCGGCGCATCCCCCGCAGAGGTCTCGGAGGAGCCCACCGTTGACGTCGACGATCGCGCCACCTTCCCCCGAAAGCGCATGGGCCTTCCGTTCTTATCAGGAGCGGGGCTGACCGTCAAGCGCGCGAGCGTCAGGCACGCGGCTTGCTCCTGGGACGGGGCCGAGGCCCCGTCCCGGCGCCCGAGCGTGGATCCGGTGCGAGGCTCCGGCCCCGGGGGCGCCTCGGAGGAGATACGGAGCGTGGCCTGGCGAAGACACCGGCGTGAGGCCACACGGCCGAGGAGGGTCAGCCATGCGCGTGGGGCGAACCTGGGTGACGGCATGGGCGTTCGTGCTCGCGATCCAGACGTACGGGGTCCCGGTTCCGGCCGACCGAGCCGGCGCGGCAGCGCGCCAGGAGGAGCGGGAGGGGGCCGGGCCCGACGGGAAGGCGGCGCGGCGGCACTGGGCGCTCAGGAAGATGGACGAGATGGCCAACGAGCGGCTGCGGTGCCGCGAGCGGTTCAAGGTCCGCCGCCAGGTGGAGGAGTGCGAGGCGGACTACACGCGTCGCTTCCGGGCGTACAACGAGATCTACATCGAGGCGTCCCGCGAATGACCCCGGGGGACCGGCGCGTCGCGGCGTCCGTCGATCATCGGGTCTCGGCCTCAATCCCGAGGCGGTCGGAGGACGGAACGGGACTCAGGGACCACGTGTCTCGGGCTTCGAGGACTCCGGCGGTGGGGGACTCAGGAAGGCGAGCACCGCTTGGATGAAGGCCTCGGGCTGATCGCCGGGGACCGTATGCCCGGCCCCGGGGATCTCCACGAGCCGGCCCTCCGGCAGCACGTCGAGCATCCGTGCGGCGATCTGCGGGGAGAGGACATCGGACTCGCCGCCCCGGACGATCAGGGTGGGGCAGGTGATCCGGGCGAGCTCCGGCCAGAGGCTCGGAATGTCCCGGTTCCCCTCCCGGGCCCGGTCGCGCAGGACCTTGTCGTGCTTCCAAGTCAGCTTGCCGTTCGGCAGTGGCGCGAGGCTGTGCCTCACGCGGTGGCGGAGGAGGGGTTCGCGGTAACGCGGAGCCGCCGCGCGCAGGAGCCGGTACGCCTCCTCCTCGGAGTCCAGCTCCTCGGGAGCCTGCGACACCGTGGTCCGGATGCGGCGGAGGCCCTCGGGGGCGATCTCGGGGCCCATGTCCACCAGGACCAGTCGCTCCACCCGGCCCGGATGGGCCGCGGCGAACACGATGGCCACGCGAGCGCCCATCGACTGGCCGACGAGGGAGAAGCGCGGGAGGGCGAGGGCCTCGACGACGGCCGCCAGGTCGGCCGCCATCGTCGAGGCCCGGTAGTCGCCGTCCGGCGCCCAGCCGCTCTCGCCATGCCCCCGCTGGTCCAGGGCCAGGATCCGGAAGCGCGCGGCCATGGCTTCGGCGACGTGGTCCCAGGTTCGGGCATGCCCCGCAAGACCGTGGAGGAGCACCACGGGTGGGGCGGTGGTGTCGCCCCATTCCAGACACTGGAGCCGGAGGTCGCCCCGCTGCATCGCGCGTTCGCGCGGCTCCATCACGGGATCCCTCGTGGCCGCCGTTCGGATCGCCCGCACTTCCATCCGCGCACCCCCTCGTGAATGAGGGCGAGCACGAGCGGGAGAGACCAGAAGAGGAGCGGCTCGTACAGCCAGTTCGAGACGCGCTCGGCTACGGCCCACACGGCCGTCCACTCCACCGCCTCGCCCCCTCAGCCGGCCGTCGCGACGCGACGGATGCGGAGCCGCGGCACGAAGGCGCCGACTTCGCGCCGGTACCGGAGGTACTCGTCGCCAAAGATCCGGATCAGCCGCCGCTCCTCGAAATACGCACCGAGCAGCATGTAGCTCGCGTACATGGCCGCGAAGACCAGGTTGTTCCGGGACGGGCCGCTGGTGATGAGGAACAAGAACCCGCCGATCAGCATCGGGTGTCGGACCCAGCGGTAGACGCCTCGGACCACGAGCCGGTGCGTGCCAAACAGCCCGAGCGGCGCGGGTGGCGCAGGCCGGCGCAGGAGGAGCCGCCCGCCGCGCCACATCTGCCGCAGCCCCCAGAACTCGAGGTAGTCGCTCTGCAGGAAGGCGGCGTACGTGAGCCCGACGGAGCCGAGGTGCAGGACGAGCAGCCCGTCCCAGAGCCAGTCGGGGTAGTCGATCAGCCACACGTTGGCGTCGGGGTGCCACCCCCAGTGCAGCACGGCGATGCCGTGGTAGAGGGCGACGAAGCTGAGCGCGCAGTAGGTGAAGCGCCAGAAGTGCTCGACGAAGAACGGGCTGGTCCAGCGCGCGAGCCGGGTCTTGAACCCCTCGTGAGCGCAGACCGAGTGAAGCGCGCCGAACAGCAGGAAGGCCAGGAGCGCGGGCCAGTAGTCGCCCACGACGGAGAGGAGCCCCATCGGCGCGCCGGAGGTCTTCTGCCCTGGAGGGCACCCGTCCGGACGTCCGAACGGCTCAGAGGAGCTTCTTCGCCTCGGTGAGGATCGCGTCCAGCTTCTGCTTCAGCATCTCGGCCTCGCGTGGGTTCAGCTTCTGCAGGCGCTTGACGTTCTCGTTGGCTTGCGTGAACTTCCCTTCCCAGAGATACAGCTCTCCCTGGTACTCGAGCGTCTGCTCGTGGTTGGCGTTGAGTTCCAGTGCCTTCTGATACGCCTTGTTCGCCTCGTCGAGGTAGCCTTTCCCGATGGAGCGCAGGCTGAATCCGAGGTTGTTCAGCGCGTCGGGGTAGTCCGGCTTCAGCTCGAGCGCCTTCCGGTACCACCGGACGGCCTCCTGGTAGTCCTTCCGGGTCTGGGCCTGGACCCCGGTGTTGTAGTACTTGACGTAGTCCGGTGTCGAGGCCGGGCGTGTCGAGGTGCTCGGTGAGCCCGCTCCCACGAGGAGCGGAAGGACGGCGAGGAGAAGGACGGCCGATCCCGCCCGTAGTCTCATGGCATGCCTCCTTGGGTTGTGTTGTGGCACGAGAGCCTTCTCGTCAGACGCGGCGATCCTGGCGGCGGTGTCCCCCTTGATAGGAAAACGCCGGGGCCCGGCTTCCGGTTCCTCGCAGGACACCAGGGGGCTCGGTCAGCCGGCGCTGCGGGTGAGCCGGCGAACGCGACCGGCCGCCTCCACGAGCCCGCCCGGCAGGACGAGGACGATGGTGACGAAGAGGATGCCGAAGATCAGCAGGTGGAGATCAACCCAGCGGATCGCCAGGTACTCCTTGAGGAAGACGTAGAAGGCGGCGCCCAGGACCGGGCCGTGGAGCGTCCCGACGCCTCCGATGAAGGTCACGAGGAGGGCGTCGAACGTCCAGGTCGGACTGAACGGATGCTGGAGGTAGTAGCTCACGTGGTAGTAGGCGAAGAGCCCGCCTGCCAGGCCGGCGAGCGCCGTCGAGACGGCGAAGGCCGCGAGCTTGACGCCGAGCGCGCCGACGCCCGACGCCTCGGCCGCCGCCTCGTCCTCGCGGACGGCCCGCATCCCGAGCCCGACCCGCGAGGCGCCGAGTCGGGCCACCGCCAGGACGCTCGTCACCGCCAGGGCGAGCGCCAGGTAGTACCGGGCGGTCAGCCGGTAGCCCGAGATGGCGGCGGGCGGAAGCGTCGAAATCTCGGGCAGGACGTTGCCCACGGTGATCCGCAGAATCTCCGCCAGGGCGAGCGTGCCGATCGCGAAGTAGGCTCCCCGCAGCCGGAAGGCGGCGGCGCCGATGGCGAGCCCGAACGCCGTCGCCACGACCGCGCCGAGCGGCAGGGCGAGAAGCACGGGGGTGCCGGCGATCCAGAGGGTCCGGGTGACGAGGGCGCCGAGGCCGAAAAAGGCCGCGTGGCCGAGGTTCACCTGTCCGGCGTACCCCGCGATGACGTTCCAGCTCTGGGCGAGGGTCACGGAGAGGAGGAAGAGGAACACGAGGGTCAGGAGGTCTTCCCGGTGCACGACCAGGGGAAGGCCGCCCAGCGCGAGGAACAGGCCGAGGATCGCACCGAGCCAGCGGCGGTCGCGCCGGTCGAGACGGATCACGCGCGCCCGAACAGCCCCTGGGGGCGGGCGAGGAGGACGGCGAGGAAGATGACGAGCCCGACGACCTCCCGGTACGGCCCGCCCACCGCCGCCGCGCTGACGGCCTCGGCGAGCCCGAGGACGAGTCCGCCCGCGAACGTGCCGACCACGGAGCCGAGCCCCGCCAGGACGACGACGATCAGCGCCTTCAGCGTCCACTCGAGCCCGATGGCGGGGCTGATCGAGTAGGCGACGCTGACCAGGTCTCCAGCGGCGCCGGCCAGCGCGGTGCCGAGGGCGAAGGCGAGCAGGTAGGCGCGCCGGACGTCGATCCCCGCCAGGAGGGCGGCTTCCCAGTCCTCGGCGGCCGCCCGGATCGCCCGCCCCCAGCGGGCGCGCTGGAGGAAGAGGTGGAGGAGGAGGATCAGGCCGAAGGCGAGCGCGAGGCCCAAAAGCCGCACCAGCGGGAAGACGAGGCCTCCCACGCTCAGCACCGTGCCGCCGTAGGCGGTCGGGATCGACCGCTCGTCGGCCGTGAAGACTCGGATCGCGAGGGCGTGGAGGGCGAGCGCCAGCCCGAAGCCGACCAGGAGCGAGTTCTTGACGCGGGTCTCCTCGTCGAAGCGCACGACCCAGCCGAAGAGGCCGGCGTAGAGGCCGGCGCCGCCGAGCAGCCCCAGCGGGAGGACAACCAGGAGCGCGACGAATGGAACGAG